>CANRKI010000064.1 GCA_947631175.1 uncultured Flavobacterium sp. | reverse complement strand
CCTGAGAAACCAATTTTCGAATCCTTATTGATATCAAATTTTAGTTCGCCGCCTAAACTTAGTGTTTTTAAATCATCATAAGCAATACCAAAAGAGTTTCCATATTCAAAGCCTTGTAAATTAGCTCCAACAGCACCCGGAGAATTTAAAATATTATTTACAAAAAAGGCATAATTTTTTTGATTTTTATATCCTCCTTTAATATTGAAAGATACTTTACTTGCCAATCTACCATTTAAACCCGCATATACATCATAAGAATTAGAGGTAGGTTGAATAAATTGTGTTGGCGATATAAATGGATTTTTCTCGATTAAAGAAGCAAAAGAATTTTGTTGCAAACCACCTTCTGCACCAGCAAACGCCATTAAAACACCATCTACAATTGTATAAGATGCTTTAATTTGCGGATAGATATAAAACGAGTTGTTTTTTTCATCGTTATTTTTTCCCATCGAGTAAAAAAGACCTAATCCAGCCTGAACATTCAACGCATCCATAGCATAGTGAATGCGTGGTTGCACACCTAAATTAAGATACGAATATTCTTGCTCAATTGGATCCAAATACTGTTGATAACCACGATTAAACGAACCACCTAAATAATCAACAATTACATCAGCTTGTAAATCAAAACCGTTTACTTCAAAACTAGCAGTAGGTTTGATAAAAAAGTGATTTTCTTGTGAGTCCATTTTATCTGTGAATCTTTTGAAAAAGAAATTTCCTTTATCCAAAATACCATCCGTCATTTTTACTTGACCATCTAAAACAATTGAGGAATACACGTTTTTTACATCTACACCGCTAAAAATAGCTGGATCAACCCAATCTGTAATGTTTTCCGAAACTCCGTACCAATTGTACATGTCACGATTGTATCCTAATCCAACTTTCCAATCTAAATCTCTGGATTTACTCCCGTAATATAATTTAGCGTTAGAGTGGCTGTATTTATCATCAAAATACAAATCTTTAATTCCACCAGCAGATGAGCGATGATTCGCGAAAAAAGCCAAATAATTAGTACGATCTAAATTATAAGTTAACGCGGCTTCGCCATCAATTGTTCCGTAATTTCCGGCGGCTAAGCGTACGTAGTTTTGAAAATATTTTTCTTTACTTGCAGGCTCTACAGTAGCAGCAACACCTTTAGCGGGTGTAAACGTTGATGCAACAGGGAAAGAAAAAATATCGTAAGTTATTTCTTGTTTTTGTGTATTTACGTCATCCTCGATCACAGGAACTTCTTTGGCTTTAAAAGCATCCGAAATGGTTGGCGTATATGGTTTTACAATATTTACAACTTCTGTTCCTATGTTTTCATCTTTTTTCTGAGCGAAAAACTGAGTTGACGTTAAGAATAAAAGACCTAATATTTTATATGATTTCATTTTTTACGGCTTTAAATTATTTTGTTATAGATGAATTTGTTTTCGCAGCCTCGCCTTTAATTGTTGCTAGTTCTGCTTTTGCTTCGTCTACCACATCAGTATAAGAGCTAAAGTTTTTGATCACACTTTCTAATATATAAGTTGCTTGAAAAGCATCTCCGTTAGCATAAAAGTTTTTAGCCATTATAATTAAACCTTTTGATCCAAAATACTTATAACCCGAAAAGTCTTTTGCTAGTTTTTGTACAACTGCAGAAGATTCAGTGAATTTTCCTTCTCTATTTTTAAAATAAGCATCGTAATACAAGGCTTCGGCCGCAAGTTCACCTGTAGCAATTTTTTGCAGTTCCGCATAAGCGGTTTGCGCTTTAGCTAAGTTGTCTGTTTTAATGGCCGAACGTGCAATTATAATTTGAGCATCCGATTTTATTTTGGCATCAACTTTATCGTTTTGTAAAACTTTATTCGAGTAAATTTCGGCATTTTTATAATCTTCTCCTTCATAATACATCTTCATTAAGTTTGCTTGTGCGTAGTTTTTGTTTTGAGGGAAATCGGCCTCGTTTTCAATTCGTTTTAAAATTGCAATCGCTTTTTCAATGTTTTTATCTTTAATATAAATTTCACTTAATCGAACTAAAGATTGCTCTGTAAATTCATTTCTAATTCTACTAACAACATTTTCGTAATATTGAGCTGCATTGTTATATAATTGATCGGCAAAATACATTTCGGCCAAATAAAAGTTTGCTTTTAAAATGTGTAAACCGTTCGGGAATTTTGCAATGTAATTTGTAAAACCGTTAATCGCAAGTTTTACATTATTTTGCATATATTGTTTTTCTGCTGCTTGATACGAGTCATTGTCAAGTTCTGCCGAAGAGATTTCGACAAAATCCAATGTTTTAACCCATTCTGCAAAAGCATCAACTTGCCCTAAATCAATATAAATTAATCGAGCAGTTTCTACAGCTTGTAACGCTTCTTCAGTGTTAGGGAATTCCGCTACTACTTTTTTAAATTTTACTAAAGCCTTTTCGTTTTGATTGTTGTTATAATATGCCAATCCTTGACGTAAAATTGATTTTGCTACGTATGAACTTTGCGGAAATTTAGCAATCAAATTATCGTATGCACGAACAGCATCTTCAACTTTATTTTCGTTTACATATGTATTTCCTAATTCGTACATAGCATCATCTGTATACGACGAATTTGGATATGATTTTATGAAACCAGTTAAGTCCTGAATTTTACGTTCGTTTTTAGATACAAATCCATAGGAAATTGCTTTTTGAAAAGCAGCATAATCTGCATCAATACTCCCTAGTTCAATCGCTTTGTTGTAAGCCTCCATTGCTGGCCAGTATTTTGTGGATACAAAGTAACTGTCTGCCATACGCAAATAAGCGTCGTTGTAGCGTACTTTATCATCTTTTTTATATCCATCAATATATTTTTGAAAATATAAAGCCGCATTATCGTAGTTTTTTACTTTAAAATAGGCATACGCCATATTGTAATTAAAGTTTTTATACTCTAACGTATTTTGAGCCTCGCCTAAGGTTTCGAACAGCCTAAAAGTTTGTAAAGCTTCGTTGTATTTACTTAATGTATATTCGGTTTCTCCTTTCCAAAAAACAGCTCTTGCTGTGTATTTAGCATCTTTAGCCTCATCAATAACTTTATTAAATAAATCGTAAGCCTCGTTATATTCGCCGTCGGTATACAATTCTAAAGCTCTATAAAAAGCAACTTTTTGATAGATAACACGATTTTGAGACGAACGATTCGACTCTAATAAACTTAGAGCTTCTTGATAGTTTTTAGAAGTAATATACGAGTTGATTAATAATTGCTCTAACTCCGTTTTATGAGATGTATTTGGATATTTTTTAATATAACCTAAAATAACTTCGGGAACAGATTGATAAGGATTTCCTATTTCGTAACTTAATTTTGCATAATTTAAATGAGCATCCTCCTGAATTTTAGCATCAAAACTCATCTCAGAAGCCATTTTAAAAGCGTTTAAAGCTTGTAATTTTTGTCCTAATTTTAAATAACTTTCTCCTAAATGATAATAGGCATTTTGCGCTACGTAGTCTTGACCTTCTAAAATTTTATTAAACTGATCAATAGCATTTTGATATTCTTTTTGCTGATAATAGGCGTAACCTAATTGATAAAAATCGGTATTGTTCCATTTCCCTTTTTTACCTTTATATTCTTTTAAATAAGGAATTGCCTCAGCGTATTGCTTTAAATTAAAATACGACTCTCCTATTATTTTATTTAATTCAGATTTTTCTGTAGCATTAGATTTGCCCATTTGAGCTTTACCAAGTTCAATCGCTTTTTCAAAATTCCCAAGCTTAAAATTCATGTCCGCCTGAAAATAAGTCATTTTTTCTTGATACTTATCTTTATCTTTTACTTGATCAAATAAATCCGAAGCTTGTTCATAATCATCGGTTTCATAAGCCATATAACCTAAATAGTATTTAGCTTGAGAACCAAACTCGGCCGAATTAGAAACTTTTTTAAAATTGCGCTCTGCCTCTTTTTTGTTTTTAGAAGTAAAATAAACGTAACCTTTTTGAAAGTAATATTTATCCTTTTCGTTCTCAGAAAGGTTATTTTCATTTACTTTATCAAAGTATTTTAACGCTTGTGGATACGAATTTTGATTAAAATAGTAATTTGCTACCTCTAAATAAGCTTGCATTTGTTTAGACGAAGTTGGATAATTTACAACAAAATCTTCCATCAAAGCATCTGCTCCATACTGATCTAAACGGATAGCACATTGCGCACTATAATATGCACAATCTCCTTTTACATCAATCGATACATCTTGTTTAATTACCTGATCAAAAAGGATTTGAGCCTGTAAAAATTGCTTATTATTATATAGGTTTAAAGCTCGGTCAAAATTTACTAATTCATAGGTTTGTATACTTGATTCTTGAGCTTGCAAAGCAGAACTAGCTAAAGCAACTGAGAAAAGTAAAAACTTGTTATGGCTAATCATAAAATTTCTTTTTTATCTATTCAAATATATAGAATTTGAACGCATTAAATTATTAACATTAAAATAATTATAACACATTTTTTATAAAATTATGTTATAATTAGGCAAAAATCTTTGTTTGTAAATTTGTATCTACATTTTTTACTTATTACTTTTACATACATAAAGTTATTTTACAAATTATGCAATCAGCAATTTTATCATTACGAAATGTAAACGTTTACCAAGATAAGACTTTGGTTTTAAAGAATGTAAATTTAGAGGTTAAACCTGGTGAATTTATTTACATGATCGGGAAAACAGGTTCAGGAAAAAGTTCGCTTTTAAAAACTTTGTATGCTGATTTACCTTTGGTTGAGGGTGAAGCGGACATTGTAAATTTTAATTTAAAAACTTTAAAAGAAAAAGATATTCCGTTTTTACGTCGAAATATTGGTATTGTTTTTCAGGATTTTAAATTATTACCCGATCGTAACATATACAAAAACTTAGAATTTGTTTTACAAGCAACAGGTTGGAAAGAAAAATCGGAAATTGATTTAAAAATCTCAGAAGTGCTAGAAAAAGTATCCATGGGAAATAGCGCACAAAAAATGCCACATCAACTTTCGGGCGGTGAGCAACAACGTATTGCAATTGCTCGTGCTTTGCTAAACAATCCGGATATTATTTTAGCCGATGAACCTACCGGAAATTTAGACCCACACACAAGTGTTGAAATTATGGAGGTTTTGCGCGAAATTAATCGACAAGGAAAAACCATTGTTATGGTAACTCACGATTATGCTATTTTATTGAAATTTCCTTCTAAAACTTTAAAATGCGAAGATCAAACCATTTTTGAAGTTGTACAACGAAGCTAAAAATACAAAAGTCCTTAAATTTATTTTTAAAGACTTTTTTTTATGGAATTGAAAAGTAAAACCCATTGTTCGCAAACTTTATCTAATGCAAATGCCTTTGCTTTTTGTTGTGCAGCGCTACCAAATTGTTCACGCAATTTTTGACTTTCTAACAATTCGATCAATTTTTTAACAAAATCATGTGAATAACTTACCACAAAACCCGTAACCTTATTTTCGATTAAATGTTCCATTCCAATATCAAACGAAACGACTGGTAAACCACAAACCATAGCTTCTAGAGTTACCAAACTAAACGATTCGGATTTTGAGGTTAACACAAAAACATCGGCTTGCAACAACGCATTTTCAATATTTTTTATGGGAGAAAAAATTGCGACAGAGTCATTTAGATTATTCGTATCAATCAATCTCAATAAATTTTCTTGTTGAGAACCTTCACCATAAATCTCGAGTTTATGATTTGGAAAAGTTTTTAGCACTTCTTTCCAAATTAAAATAAGTTGGTCAAAATTTTTAATCGCTTCTAAACGACCTATTGCAATTACTTTATTGTTATTTAAATTTGAAACTTTTGTTGTTGAAATTGTACTTGGATTGGGAATTACTTGTACTTTTTTAGGATTTAAAAAAGAAGCCTTAACTGGCTTTAGAGTAACTATTTTACCAAAAGAAGGAAATAAAAAATCAATAGCAATTTGAACTATATACTTTTTAAAACCGTTATATTCTTCGCCATAAAAATAACTGGGCGTGGCATGTAATTCGTATATACACGGCCAATTATTGGGAATCATTTTTCTGTAAAAAAGACTTTTAAAACCGTTGTCGACCACAACAATTTGATCTGGATTATTGATTAAAATTTGCTGATTTATCTCTTTTTTTAAATGCACTAAATCCAAAAGATTTGTCATTTTTACTTTACTAAAATGAAATTTTATTTTAGAAGAAAAAGAAAAAAATGGTGTGAATGTATCGTCGTTCGTTGAAAAAATAAAAACTTCGAAACCTAAAACCTCAACAAAATAATTTAAACGCGTGCAAAGCACACTCGAAACGCCACCCGAATCGGTTATTTTAGAAGCTAAATAAAATATTTTCATTCTAAATTCATTAATTTAAACCATTGATTTGCGATACAGTCCACATGAAACTTGTTTGCCGAAGCCTTTGCGTTTTGTTTGCACTTGTTATAAAATTCTTCTTCCAAAATCATTTTATTTAAAGCAGCAACAAACAATTCTTGATTTTGGTTTTCTACTAAAATACCGTTATTATTATTCACTACAATTTCGTTTGGACCATACGGACAATCAAAGGCGACAAGCGGAGTTTCGCAAGCCAAAGCCTCGACCAAAACCATTGGCAAACCTTCGTACAAACTGCTTAAAACATAAAACTTAGCATTGTGCATCCATTTATACGGATTTTCCTGAAAACCAACAAAATGAACTTTATCAGCTAGTTCAAATTTTTTAGCTATATTTTCTAATTCGGTTCGCAATTCGCCTTTTCCTGCAAGTACTAAATGTATATTTTTTTGAGGTAAAACACTTTTTGCATACATCGAAATTAATATATCAAACTGCTTTAAACCCGAATCAAAATGACCGGCTGCGAAAATATATTGATGTGGAAAGTTAAAAGACTCTTTACTTTTTCCTTCAATAAAATCGAAATCGATTGGATTATAAATTCGAGTTACATTTTTTAAATCATATTTATGCTCAATATCCGTTTTCATTTGATCGCAAATCGCAACAATTTCACAATTGGATGCATACATTTTTTGCGCAAACTTGATATTGGGAGAAAAAAAACTATCGAGTTTAGAACTATGAACCGTATAAATAGTTTTGTTTTTAGGAAACACAAATTTAGATAAAAACCATTCTTGCTTGTACTTAGATCGGTTTCTGAAATCGATAACGTAATCAAAATTTTCCTTTTTTAAATATTGCGCCAACAAACGCAACCGCATCAGCTTGTTAAAAAAGCCTGAGGATTCGCTTTTAAATTCTCCAAGATTTAACAACGTTCCAGAATACGAATAACCCAATTCATTTAAAACAACAATAACGTGTACATCAATATTTTGCTTAACAAAATAGTTAGACAAAGTGGCCATAACTTTTTCTGCGCCGCCATAATTTAATCGATGTCCGAGTAAAGCTATTTTAATTTTTTTTTGTTGATCCATTTCAATTCGATATTTTTGAAAAAACATAAAAATGAATTCCTCGCCACTTGTTTCGATTATTTGCGTTTGCTACAACCATCAGGATTATGTTGAGAGAACTTTACATTCTATACTAAATCAAACGTATAAAAACATTGAAATTATTATTATTGATGATTGCAGCGAGGATGCTTCTGTTTTAACAATTGAAAGGTATTTAAAAACAATTAATATCCCAATTGTTTTTTTAAAAAACACCAAAAATTTAGGGAGTACAAAAACCTTTAATTATGCAAGTAGCTTTGCTAATGGCGACTTTATTTTGGATTTGGCTTGTGATGATGTTTTACTTCCAAATTGTGTAACTACGCAAGTAAATGCCTTTTTAACTTCGGATCTTGAAAAAACAGCTTTGGTTTTTGGAAATAGCACAAATATTGATGAAAAAGATGCTTTTATCTCGGATTATTTTACTACAAATTCCGATAAAAAAGTTGTGGATAAAAACTTACACAACACCAATTTATTACGTATTTTACGTGGAGGAATGTGTATGAATTCGGCGGCAGCGTTAATCAATTTTAAAATTTTTAAAGAACTTGGTAAATACGACGAAAATTTATTTTTTGAAGATTTAGATTACTGGATTCGAGCTGCCGAAAAATATAATATTGTTTTTATAGACGAATTTTTAACACAAAAACGACGTTTATCTAATTCGTTAGGTTCACAATTTTATATAAAAAATGACCTATCAGATAAGATAGATCATTCTATGGTATTGATATATCAAAAAACTATTTCAAAACACCATAAAAGTACTTCTGTTTTAAAAGCTTTACTTAAACGAGTTCACAATAGTATTGACGAAAGTTTAAAAACAAAAAAGTGGAAAAACCTACTTATTTTTGGAATAGAAAAGTTAAAAATTCATTATTATTTATTGTTTTCTAAATAGAGTTTAAAATCAGAAAATGCTCTAATATAATCCGATTCATCAAACTCTCCAGAAGAAACGACTAAACAAACCGAACCAGAGGAAAAGTTTTTAAGTTCACGCCACGTATTTTTAGCAACATACAAAGCCTGATTTGGTTTATTTAATGTGTATTTTACTTCGGTTTGTCCATCATTTAAAACTACATCAAAACTACCAGAAACTGCCATAATACATTCTTGTTGTTCAATATGCGCGTGTCCACCACGTTCGGCACCACTTGGCACATCATACAAAAAATAAACACGTTTTATTTGGAACGGAATTACATCTTTTTCAATAACAGATAAATTTCCTCGCGGATCAATAATTTTTGGTAGGTTAATAATTTTACTCATTAAAGCTTTATTTTTAAATAATTTATTAAATCGTTTTTTTCGGTTTCCCAATCTCTGCAATCTCCAGATTTTATAAAAGCGGCGGGAATGCCTGCTAAGGTTACATTTTCTCCAAAATCAGTATAATCTTTATTACATAAGGACAGAGAACCGACTAAAGTATTGTTACCAATTACAGCTTTAGAGCGTATGATGCTTTGTGTACCAATATAAACGTAATTACCTATTTTAATACTACCGGTTTTAGGATAAAGCGAATTGGTATTTATATTTTTTAAATCGTGAAAATTAGTATCTACAAACATACAACTCGATCCGCATTGCATAAAATCACCAATGGTTATCTCATTAAAACAAATAACTTGGGATTCGGACGCAAAGGAATTAATGTTTCCTAAAGTTAATGTCGCGTTTTTATGAATATATAGTTTGGTATCTACGCCAAATTGCACATTTCCGTTACAAATTAAATTTCCGTGAATACTAGCTTCGCCAGCATTTTTGGTACGCGTAAAAATTTCGTATGGTTGTCCAAAACCAATTAAACCAAAACCAATTGGTACATTAAACTTAATAGATCCGGTAAAGGCCTTTATTTTAAAACCTCGATAAACAATAATAGACAATTTTAAAGCATCTGAAAGTGAAAATGCTTTAAAATTAATACGTATAGTTTGGTACCAATTAATGGATAAAAAATGTGCAATTCGAGCTTTCAAGATTTAGTTTTTAAAGAAATTTTTAATCTTATTATTAAAAATAAATTGGTCTAATTTTATTAGTCCTAAAATAGAAAATACAATAAATAACAACAAGCTTATGTATTTAAAATAAATGAAATCTATATAAAAATATAAAATCATTAAAACCAACGTTGCTAAAACAGAAAATAAAAAGTAGACTTGATTGGCAAATGTAATTTTAAAATTATATTTCGATTTTGTGTAATAATATTGATAACAAGCACATAACAAATAATTTAAAGAAACTGCAAGGCCAATGCCGTATAAACCAATTAATTTAAATAGAAAAATGGTTAAGGATATGTTTAAAAATTCGCTAATTAAATTTATTAAAAAAAACTGCTTAAAATTATTTTTAGAAAGAAGATAAAAACCAGCCGTATAATTAAATCCTTTAAAGATATTAGACAACAATCCTAAAACTAAAATAGAGTAAACAACAATAAAATCTTTTGAAAAAAGTAACTGAAGTAAATCTTTACCAAATGCAAAAACAAATAGAATAGCTGGCGTAATTATTATCGTATTAATTTGAAATTGTTGATTAGAGAATTGTTGCATTCCAGTCTCATCATCCGATAATTGGGCAAGTTTTGGATAAAAAAACTTATTCATTGCAATAAAAACCAAACCTAAATAGGTTGTTAAAAACATAGTTCCAACATGAAAATAACCTAAAATAAATTCCCCATTTGATTCATTCTTAAAAAACAATCTAAGAATAAAAAAAAACAACAAACCTATAACCGTATTTATACTTATGTAAGCACCAGATTTTATAAGTTTTATAAACTCGGTTTTAATTTCTGATGATGAAATTGCAATTGAACTAGAAAATTTTTGCTTCACAGTAAATGCAAAAACTAAAAAGTTAATAACTGAAATGGAAACCATAGAAATTACAATTCCGTTAATTCCAAAAAAGTAAAAACAAAAAATGGTTGTTGTGGTATTTAAAAAACTTAAAGCAATATTTATTTTTATCAGCTTATTTAAATTTTGCGTAGCTTCTAAAAAAATAGTTTTACTTTGTACTAAATTATTACAAATAAAATAAATAGCTAAAATTATAAACCACCAATATTTATTGGCGTTATCAAAGGTTAAAACACTTAAATAATAAGAAAAAACAACAGAAATTACAGCTGCTACAACTCCAGAAAAAAGGGAAAAATAATTAACTATTTTAATTGCCTTTTGAAACTGCTTCTCGTTTTTTTGATAATTTGATGCTATTTCTCTTACTCCAGTAAAGGCAATTCCTAAACCCGTTAACGAAGTTAATAATTGAACTGTATTTTCGATTAAACCAATTAAACCAACTCCCTGAACTCCAAATAATTTACTTGCAAACCAATTGGTGAAAATTTTTAGAAAAATTTTTAAAACCTCGAGCAAGCCAAAAAAACTAGTAGCTTTAAAAATAGATTTATAATAGTTTTTTGTAATCATTATTAAAAAATAAATGTAAAAATCAATTCGGTTATTAAATTAAAATAGAATCAATTTTAAAATATGATGTTGTTTTAAACGAATAAAATAGTTGCGAAACATTTCGTGCGCCAAACTTTTCTTTCCAAGTTAATAATCCCGAATTTATGTTTTTTCCCTGGTTTTCGTTCGAAGTTCCAAAGTTAAAATACATTTTTTTATCCGAATAATACGAAATTACACTTTGCATCAAAACAGACAATCCCAAAAGTTTATTTAATTGTTTGGTTCCCGAAATGTATTGGCAATGTGCCACAGTAGGAGTTTCAAAAATCACAACTCCTCCAATTAAATCGTTTTGTTGATAACAACCGAAAAAAGAAATATTTTCGGGAAATTTTGTTTTCAACATTAAAATATCGTCCAAATTATGAACAGGTTTAGCTTGATGCGCTTCGTGCAAATTAGGAATTAATAACGTGTTCCAAAACAATTCCAAATCATCCGATTTTTTCACTTGCAATTGCAACTTTTTTAGAGTTTGATTACAATCACGAATCACAGATTTAGAAACTCGATACGGTTGGTTGAAATTAATACACGCATGTAAATCACAACGTGTAAGTTTTGCTTCACAAATAAAAGCTAAATATTGCAACTCTTCTGCGGCTTGACTCGTAAAAATAGTTGGCATTGCTTTTATAACAACTTCGGTTATTTCTAGTTTTTCAAAATATTGAAGTACGGCTTTAAAACACGAAAAAAAATCTGAACCATATAAATCATTTTGTACAACCAATCCGCCATAAGTTAAGCCCTGATGCGAATGTATCTCATTTTGCACTTTGTTGGCCGGGAAAATAGCAATTACATTTTCATTTTTAAAAACAAGTACAGAAGCATCTTCAAAACGATCAGAATGATACTCCATAAAATCTCTATCAAACAAAAACGAGCCATTTTTAGCCTTTAAATTAAAAGCATTCCAAGCCAATTTATCACTTAACGTGTAAGGTAAAACTTTAAAAATATCCACTAATTGTTTTTTTTATGAAATGTAAGCTTTTTTTTATTAAGTTTAAAAAGTTAATTCAATCTTAATAAAATGCTAAACAAAGGTATTATTACTACTATTTTTATATTATTATTAAATTATTGTACTATTTATGCACAACAAGTACAATTATACGAGCAAATTAATGGTAGATATGATTTTACATTTGTTGGTAATACTTTAAATAAAACCGAGAATGGATTAGGAGTTCCTTGCGAAATATTAACCTCATCAAGTGCAAATTTGCTATTATTTCCTAACGAAGTAGTATATAAAGCTTATTTATATTGGGCAGGTTCTGGACAAGGAGATTTTGATATTAAATTAAACGGAATTGACATTCAGCCGCAACGTACCTTCACAAACAATACACAATCTAATACAAGTAATTTTCATTATTTTTCGGCTTTTGCCGATGTTACAGAGTTGGTTCAAAACAACACTACTACTACTTACACGGTTTCTGAATTTGACTTAACCAATCAAATATTTGATTATTGTTCAAACAGTACAAATTTTGGTGGTTGGGCAATTTTAGTAGTTTATGAAAGCGAAAATTTACCATTAAACCAACTTAATATTTATGATGGATTGCAATCTGTTCCTCAAGAAATCGAAATTGATTTAGGGATTTTAAATGTAATTGATAATACAGACTCAAGTATTGGTTTTATAGCTTGGGAAGGTGATAAGGATATAGCTGTAAACGAAAGTTTAACTTTTAATGGAAATGTAATTAGCAGACTGCCACTAAATCCGGAAGACAATGCGTTTAATGGAACCAACACGGTTAACGGTTCAAGAAATTTGTACAATATGGATTTAGATATTTACTTTATATCACAGTATCTAAGCATTGGCGCTCAACCTGCTGTTGTAAAATTAACTTCTGATCAAGATTTTGTCCTAATAAATGTAATCATAACCAAACTAAATTCGCAATTACCAGATGCAACTGCTACAATTTTAAATGTAGATACGATTTGCGACTCTAGAGACGTAACACTAAATTACAGCATCAACAACTACAACAGCACCTCGCTTTTACCAGGAATCACGACTTACCATATTTATGTAAACGACGAAGTGATTTTTACAGATCAAATAGGACAAAATATTGCGATTGGGGAACAAATCAATTATTCAAGAGTTTTAACTATTCCTGATCATATTCCTAATTCATTTACATTTAAAATTGTTGTTGACGAAGCTGGAGTTATTCCTGAAATTATTGAGACTAATAATGAAACCGAGGCCGTTACTGCCGAATTAAAATTTAGTATTTCGTACACTGATTTGCCTGTTGTTACACTTTGTAATGAAGGTCACAGAACGGCTAATTTTGCTATTCAAGAATATTTGAATGATTTATTTGATGAAGTTCAGATTCCAATCACTGCGCACTATACGTTACAAGATGCCCAACAAAATACAATGTCTATCAATCAAAATAATATTGTGTTAACAGGTCTTGAAAACACTTTATATATTAGATTTGATAATTTTGGTGATTGTAGTAGTATTTTACCTTTAACTATAAAAATACGCAATTGCAAACCAACGGTTTACAACGCCATTTCTGTTACTAATGATAATTTAAACGACCAATTAACTATTGAAGGTTTAGAAAATATATTTGAAAATTACACATTGGAAATTTATAACAGATGGGGCAAAAAAATATGGAGTGGAGACAACAGTAAACCACTTTGGAATGGTGATACCGAAAACGGTAAAGCACCAACCGGAACCTATTTTTATATTTTAAATTTAAATGATATTGATTTTACAACACCATTACAAGGTTATATTTACTTAACGCACTAATTGTTGGGTTTAAATTTAGGTAAACTCCACCTAAACTTAATAGATAAAAATCGAACGGCAATGATAACCAAACTGGTAACAACAACATTAACATGTTGCGGAACGTTTAAAAAATACATCATAAAAAATAAAATTCCGCCAAAAACACAAGCCGTTGCATAGATTTCTTCTCTAAAAATAGCAGGAATTTCATTACATAAAATATCTCTAATAACACCACCAAAACTAGCAGTTATTGTTCCTAACGCGATACAAATAATAGGGTTTAA
>CANRKI010000063.1 GCA_947631175.1 uncultured Flavobacterium sp. | reverse complement strand
GACGAAGAAGGTTTTGGTAACTGTACAAATACTGGAGCATGTGAGATTGAATGTCCTAAAGGTATTTCTTTAGAAAACATTGCTCGTATGAACAGAGAATACTTAAAAGCTACTGTAAAATAGTTTTAAAAAATCAAATTTGCTTTAAAAGCTCGATACTTCGGTATCGAGCTTTTTTTAGTATCTTTAATTCAAATTTTTTTAGTTATGTTAAAAGTTGCTATTATTCAAGCGCCATTAGCTTGGGAAAACGCCACACAAAATGCACAATATTTTTATAACGCTTTATCTAATATTGAGCAAGTAGACTTGGTTGTTTTACCCGAAATGTTTTCGACTGGTTTTACCATGAATCCAGAGGCTAATTTTGAATTTTTTGATGGTGAATTGATCGAGAATTTAATTCAAATTTCTTCTCAAAAAAATATTGCAATAACAGGAAGTCTTATTATTAAAGAAGATGATAAATATTATAATAGATTAATTTTTATCACGCCTGATAAAAAAATGGTGAAGTATGACAAACGCCACTTATTCTCTTTAGCTAATGAAGAAAAATATTACACAGCTGGAAAAGATAGATTGTTGGTTGAATATAAAGGATGGAAAATTTGTCCGTTAGTTTGCTATGATTTGCGTTTCCCGGTTTTTTCACGTAATGATGTAGATTATGATTTATTGATTTATGTTGCCTCGTGGCCAGAAAAGCGTATTTATGCTTGGGATTCACTTTTAAAGGCAAGAGCGATCGAAAATATGGCGTATACCATTGGTGTCAACAGAATTGGTGTAGATGGCTACAACGCAAATTACGTTGGGCATTCGCAAGTTTTAGATTATATGGGCCAATATTTGATTGAACCTTTTGAGGACGAAGCAATAAAATATGTTGAGTTAGATAAGGAAATTAAAAACAAAGCTGTCTCTAAACTTGGGTTTTTAAGTGATAGAGATCAATTTTTAATAAAATAAAAAAAGGAGAATAAGGTTAAACCTATTCTCCTTTTTTGTTTAAAAGGTGTAAGCGATACCAACTCCCAATATTTGTTTTAGCTGTATTCTTGGTCCAATTTTAACATTTTCTCCATCTACTTCTTTAACCGCTTTAATATCATCATCATAAATTAAATGAGTAATTATACTGGCTCTAACATACTTATTAACCTTCATGTTTAGGTTAAGCTGCATATCAACATCAATGTTTCCAAATTTATTTAAATAATCCGAATAAAAAGTAGCTCTAGCATCTAAATCTATATTTTCCCAAACTTGTGTTTTATAGTGACTCGTTATTAAAGCACCAATTTCTGTTCTGTTTTTTCTACCATGTCTTAGTAAATTTCCTAAGTCATCATATGTTGCTGCATCAACTCCAAATGCTCCATCGTCTGCCAAAGTTTGGTCCATAACTAAAGTAGTTTTCATGGTTAATGGAGAGAAATAAGCTGTTAAATTCATCTCTTTATTAACATATTCTGTACCAACCCCTAAAAATATATAAGCTGGTGCAAATGGCTTAGATATGGCTTTTTCTGTATTTGGATAATTATAACCGTTTGTAAATTGCGTGTTAAAATTAAATTTTGCTGAGTAATACCAATTTGAAATAGAGTCCGTTTTATAACCTGCTGTCGAGTTCATTTGGATAATATCATCCGTTTTACGATACTCCCTATCAACTTGTTTGTTAAATCCATAACGCGCTATCAATTCATTATTCCATAAAAAGCGACCTTTTACATACTTTCGTGAAAATTGCCCTTTTGCTAAAGCAGAAATCGAATTTTGTCCCCCTGCATTCCAATTAACAAAAGATACTTGTGTTAAATCAAGTCCAACAGAATTTGATCTTTCCCAAAAACTAATCGGAGTAGCCTTTTCTGTAAGAACTTCTTGCGCTTGTACGTTTATTGCAAATAGTATTAAAAACACTAGTAAGCAGTTAATTTTTTTCATTTTGGTTATTTATATAAGTGGTGTACAAATTTTATAAATAATTCATACTTTCAAAAAGATTTTGCAAAGAATTTTCGTCAAAACCACAAATTTCTTGTTGTTCGGCAATTGTAGCGTGTTCAACAAAAATATCAGGGACACCTAAATGCGAAATATTTACCGTTTTTCCGCTTTGATTGTAATAATTCGAAATTGCATTTCCAAAGCCTCCACTTATACAACCATCCTCAATTGTTATAATTTTTTTATAGGTTTTAGCTATATTATTCAATTGTTCCTTATCTAATGGTTTTATATTCGGAAAATGATAAACGGCTATATTTTTTTTGAAAGAATTATTATGGTTGACAATTTTTAAAACTAGATTTCCTATGGTTCCGGTTGATAGAACAGCGACTTTTTCTCCTTTATTTAAGATGTGACTTGTAGTAAAATCAAAAATTTCAAATTTGTTTTGCCAATTGATATTAAAACCTCGCCCTCTTGGATATCTAATAGCCAATGGAAAATCAATTCCCTTTTGAGCAGTAAACATAATGTTGCGGAGCTCCATTTCGTTT
The DNA here is from genome assembly GCA_947631175.1 of uncultured Flavobacterium sp. Lineage (GTDB taxonomy): Bacteria > Bacteroidota > Bacteroidia > Flavobacteriales > Flavobacteriaceae > Flavobacterium. Next base: position 11,620 of record CANRKI010000063.1, on the reverse strand, counting down.
AAAGGCGCAACAATATGTAAGTTAGGAATACAATTAAGATAAGCAATATCAAAAACGCCTTGATGTGTAGCTCCATCTTCACCAACTAATCCCGCACGATCCAAACAAAAAATAACAGGTAAATTTTGTAAGGCGACATCGTGTATTACTTGATCGTAAGCTCGCTGTAAAAACGTTGAATAGATGTTGCAAAAAACGTGTAACCCTTGCGTAGCCATTCCGGCAGCTAAAGTAACAGCATGTTGCTCGGCAATACCAACATCTATGGCACGATCCGGAAAACGCTCCATCATGTATTTCATTGATGATCCCGTTGGCATTGCAGGTGTTATTCCAACAATTTTATCGTTTTTCTCTGCTAATTCTACTAAAGTATATCCAAAAACATCCTGAAATTTAGGTGCCAAACCCACTTCATTTTTAGGAAGAATAACTCCAGTAACTTTGTCAAATTTACCTGGTGCATGATATAAAACCTGATCCTCTTCTGCTTGTTTTAATCCTTTGCCTTTAGTTGTGATTACGTGTAAAAACTTTGGACCTGGAGTGTTTTTTAATCTTTCCAGTTCTGCAAGCAAAGCATTTAAATCGTGACCATCAATAGGCCCCGAATAATCAAAATTTAAAGATTTTATAATATTATTTGCCCAATGGTTTTTACCTTCTTTTACCTGAGTTAAATAATGTTTTAAAGCGCCAACACTCGGGTCAATTCCAATAGCATTATCATTTAAAATAACTAATAAATTAGCATCAGTTACTCCAGCGTGATTCAATCCCTCAAAAGCCATACCTGATGCAATAGACGCGTCGCCTATAACCGCAATATGTTGTTTTGTAGTATCGCCTTTAAGTTTGGATGCAATAGCCATTCCTAAAGCAGCAGAAATTGAAGTGGATGAGTGACCAACTCCAAATGTATCATATTCACTTTCTTCTCGTTTCGGGAATCCAGAGATTCCATTTTTTTGACGATTGGTATGAAATTGATTTAAGCGACCTGTTAAAATTTTATGTCCATAAGCTTGATGTCCTACATCCCAAACCAATAAATCATTTGGTGTATTAAAAACATAATGTAAAGCAATAGTTAACTCAACGACTCCAAGGCTTGCGCCTAAATGTCCTTCTTTAGTCGATACAATATCAATAATAAATTCACGCATTTGTTGGGCTACATTTGGTAGCTCAGAAACACTTAAATTACGTAAATCTTTGGGCGATAAAATTTGTTTTAATAGATCACTCATAATGTAACAAAGGTACAATTTGTATTGTATTTTTGTGCAGATAAAAAGAGAGATAATTGTATGGAAAATATATTTACAGACGAATATTTTATGCGTATTGCATTGAATGAGGCTAAAGTTGCTTTTGATATGGGAGAGATTCCGGTTGGAGCTGTTGTGGTTGTTAACAATCAAATAATTGCTAAAACACATAATCTAACCGAAATGTTAAATGACGTAACTGCGCATGCTGAAATTCAGGCAATCACATCAGCGGCTAATAACCTTGGCGGAAAGTATTTACGTGATTGTACACTGTATGTAACATTAGAGCCTTGCCAAATGTGTGCAGGAGCTTTGTATTGGAGCCAAATTACCAAAATAGTTTATGGCGCGTCCGATGCAAAACGTGGTTATGTAGCTATGGGAACTTCTTTGCATCCTAAAACTAAAGTAGTTAATGGAATTTTAGAGCAAGAATGTGCCGATCTGATGTTGGCTTTTTTTAAGAATAAACGTTTGTAATATGTTTTTAAACGTTATTTTTAATTGAATAACATTTTAAGAGTAAATAATTTATATCTTTAATCTTCCAAAAAAATTAAAATATTTATGAAAAGTTTAAAGGCATTCTTTCTTTTTTATTTATTCGTCATTTTTTTTTCATGTAAAAAAGATGCTTCGGATTTTGCCTCAGATCCAAACTTGTTTAAAGATTATATCGTAAGCTATTCAGGAGGGTTAATTTCTACTAATGCCGAAATTCGTACGATTCTGGCTTTCGAAAACTTAGATTGGCAACCCAATCAAGAACTAGATAGTGATTTGTATAGTATCTCACCAAATGTAAAAGGTAAAGTAATAGCAATAAATACCAATACGGTTGCTTTTATTCCTTCAGAAAAATTAAAGCAAGATACCGAGTATTTTGTTTCTTTTAATTTAAAAGAGTTAAAAAATGATCTTCCAAAAGATTTGCACTCTTTTAAATTTGTAGCTAAAACTTTAAAGCAAAACTTTGCAGTTACTTTTGCTGATTTGCAATCGTACTCAAAAAACTATCAATATCTAAATATGTTTTTTCAATCTTCTGACAATTTAACGTTAGAAGAAGCAAAAAAATTAGTAACGGCAAAACAACAAGGAAAGGATTTAAAAGTAAAATTTAAACCCAATAAAACACTACAAAATAATTTCGAATTTTATATTGATTCGATACAACGTCCTAATGAAGATTCTGAAATTGAAATTTTTTGGGACGGTTCTCCTTTAGATATCGATCAAAAAGGAAATTTAAAATTTCCTATTTCGGGTAAAAATAATTTTAAAATTGTTAATGTTGATTTAAGTGATGACGAAGAAGCAATAACAATTAACTTTTCTGATCCTGTAAAGGGAAGTCAAAATTTCGCGGGTTTGGTTCAGTTAATTTCTGAATCAAAAGGTGAATCGCTTTATGACGATCCAACGTATTTAGATACTTCAAACAACTTCACTTCGCATAAACTAAAATTTGCCACTGCCGGAAACGTATTAAAAGTATACTACCCAAATAATATTACAGGAGATCAAAAATTAGAAGTTTTAGCCGGAATTTTAAGTGAAGACAACCATAGATTAAAAGAAACTCATACGTCAAATTTAAATATTGGCTCGAACAAACCCGAAGTAGCATTTATAAAAAGTGGAAGTATTTTGCCAAGTTCTAACGGGTTAAAAATCAATTTTAAAAGTATAAATTTAAATGCGGTTGATGTAAAAGTTTATAAAGTATATAAAAATAACATCTTACAATATTTTCAAGATTACAATTACAATTCAACCTATTTTGATTTAAAACACGTTGGAGGTCCAATTGCTAAACAAACGGTTTATTTAAATCCCAATAAACTTCAAAAAATGAACCGTTGGAATGTTTATGCTTTGGATTTATCTAAATTAATCACTCCTGATCCAGGAACGGTGTATTCAGTCGAAATTTCTTTCAAAAAAAGTCATACCATATTAGCATGTAATGCTGCTGATGAAATAGAAGAAGAAGCTCTAGATACAGATGAAGGACAAGTTAAAAGTACAACTAATTACGATTACGACTATGGATACGATTATAATTGGCAAGAACGCAATGATCCGTGTACCAAATCGTATTATTACAATCGTTCAATCAAAACGACCATTTTAGCAACAGATTTGGGCGTGATTGCAAAACGTGGTGAAAACGGCAACTATCATTTTGCTGTAACCAACATTGTTACTTCGATGCCAGAGTCTGGTGCCGAAATTAAATTGTACACCTATCAGCAACAACTTTTATCAACTATAAAAACAGACAGTGATGGTTTTGCAAATGTAAAACTAGACAAGTACGCATATTTTGCTGTTGTAACTAAAGATAATAATACTACCTACATTAAATTAGATGATGGAACGCCACTTTCATTAAGTAATTTTAATGTTGATGGTGTACAACTTCAAAAAGGTTTAAAAGGATTTATTTATGGAGAACGAGGCGTTTGGCGTCCCGGAGACACCTTGTATTTAGGATTTATTTTAAACGATTTAGATTCTAAATTAGATGCTTCCCATCCAATAACGTTACGTGTAAACGACATACAAGGCAAAACAAAATATAAAGGGGTAAAACCTTATCAAAAAGGACATCATTATTTATTTAAAGTCCCAACTCATCCAAATGATGCAACCGGAAATTGGGAAGCTCGAATTAGTGTTGGTGGTGCCAATTTTTATAAAAAAATAAAAGTAGAAACGATTAAACCTAATCGATTAAAAATTAAAAACTCTTTAGGAGATCGTGAAATATCAACATCCGGAACCAATAATGCACAAATCTCTGTAAACTGGTTACATGGTGCAATCGCTCGTAATTTAAAAACGGAAGTACAAGCTAAAATTACCCGCGGAATAACAGAATTTAAAGGTTTCGAATCTTTTGATTTTGATGATGAAGTTCGAAGTTTTTACACCGAAGAAGTTAATGTGTTTTCAGGAAGATTAGACGACAACGGAAAATCAAGTTTTAACTTTTTACCTAATGCAATTACTACTGCACCCGGTAAGTTAAAAGCAATTATTCAAACACGTGTTTACGAAAATGGTGGCGATTTTAGTACCGATGTGGTAACTACTACAATCTCACCTTACCAAACCTATATTGGTATCAAAGCTCCAAAATCCAATCAATTTGGGATGTTAGAAACAGATAAGAGCAATGTGTTCGAAATTAAAACACTATCTGCAAACGGATCGCCTAAAGCTGTTTCAAAATTAAATGTCGAAATTTATAAAATTGATTGGCGTTGGTGGTGGAATTCTTTTGAAGGAGAACTTTCTCAATATAATTATTCAGATTCTAAAGTAGCATATAAAACCCTTCAGGTAAATACAAATTCGAGTGGTTCAGCAAGCTTTGCTTTAAATATTCCTGAGCAAGATTGGGGACGTTATTTAATTCGTGTTATAGACGAACAAGGCGGACATGCTACCAGTTTAACTTCGTTAATTGATTGGCCAATCTGGTCTGGAAAATCAAAAAATAACGGTTCGGACACTGCAAATATGCTTCTTTTTACTTCGGATAAAGCGAGTTATAAGGTAAACGAAACAGCTAAAATATCAATTCCATCCTCTGTTGGTGGTCGTGCTTTAATTTCAATTGAATCGGGTTCACAAGTTTTATCCACAAAATGGATAGAAACCAAGGCAGGTGAAACAATTGTCGAAGTCCCAATTACAGATAAAATGGCACCAAATGCATACGTACATGTTAGCTTGCTAAAACCGCACGCGCAAACCATTTCTGATACTCCAATTCGTATGTATGGTGTAATTAATTTAGAGGTTACAAATGAAGAAACAAAGTTGTATCCACAAATTAATATGCCTACAGTTTTACGTCCAGAAGAAAAGGCTTTATTAAAAGTTAGTGAAAAAAACGGCAAAGCCATGTCGTATACTATCGCAATTGTAGATGAAGGTTTACTAGATTTAACTCGTTTTAAAACCCCAGATGCTTGGAAACAATTTAACTCACGCCTAGCTTTAGGTGTTAAAACATGGGATGTGTTTAATGATGTTATTGGTGCGTATGGCGGACGTTTAAACCAAGTGTTTAGTATTGGTGGAGATGAAGATTTAGGCGGATCGGAGGCAAAAAAAGCCAACCGATTCGAACCTGTGGTACGTGTTTTAGGGCCTTTTACTATTGATAAAAATAAAACGGCAACACACGAAATTAAATTACCAAATTACATTGGTTCTGTACGAACCATGGTTATTGCTAGTAATTTAGAAGACAATTCTTACGGAAGTACTGAGGTAACAACTCCAGTACGTAAACCTTTAATGGTTTTGGCCTCGTTGCCGCGAAAAATATCGCCAAACGAAAAAGTTACGCTTCCTGTAACTGTTTTTGCTATGGAAAATCAAATCAAAAATGTTTCGTTACAAATAAAAACTTCAGGGAAAACAAAAGTGGTTGGAGCTGCATCCCAAAACATTTATTTTGAAAATCCAGAGGAAAAAATGGCTTATTTTGATTTAGAAGTAAACGATATTGAAGGAATAGAAACTATTGAAATTATCGCAAAATCGGGTAAAGAAACAGCTTCGTATAAAATTGAAATTGATGTAACCAATCCAAACCCAGCTATAACTCGTTATACGGATGTTGTTTTGGAGCCAAATTCGGCAAAAACATTACAGTTTGAAGCTTTCGGAATTACAGGTAGCAACAAAACCAATTTAGAAGTTTCATCTTTCCCAACCATTAACTTTAACGGCCGATTAAATTATTTGATTCAATATCCACACGGTTGTGCTGAGCAAATTACCTCTATCGCATTTCCGCAACTTTATTATGCTGATTTAGCTGATGTTGATGCCAGCCGAAAAGCTAATATGCAGCGTAATGTAAATGCAACTTTAAACTTGTTAAATAGCTATCAAACAGCCAATGGTGGGTTTTCGTATTGGCCAGGAAATTATGTAGTTGACGATTGGACGACAAGTTATATCGGTCACTTTATAATTGAAGCCGAAGCAAAAGGGTACATTTTACCCGAAGGAATGAAAAGTAAGTGGATAACCTATCAACAAAAAACAGCGAAGCAATGGCGAACTGATGCGGGATCAAATAGTGATTTTGCGCAATCGTATCGTTTATATACTTTAGCGATTGCGGGTTCACCCGACTTGGCTTCAATGAACAGATTACGTGAAACAAGCAATCTTTCTACCGAAGGTCGACTAAGATTGGCCGCAACGTATGCTTTAGTAAAACAAACCAAAGTTGCAAAAGATCTTTTAGCGAAATCAGATACAAACGATCTTTCGAGATATTCTTACAATTATTACGGATCCTTTGACCGAAATCGTGCAATGTTGTTGGAGACATATTTGACTTTAGATGAAAAAACAAAAGCTTTTGAGTTAGCAAAAACGTTAGCTACTTCCCTATCATCCGAAGAATACATGAGTACACAAACCATTGCATATTCACTTTACGCAATGAGTAAATTTGCTAAAAAAATGGGCGCCGAAGGTTTAACGGTAAATTATAATTTTGCGAATAAAACTGAAAGTATTAAAACGGATAAATCTATTGCTGATAAAAAACTAAAAGTTACCAAAGGATTACATTCTGTTAAGTTAGAGAATAAAGGGAAAAACACTATTTATGCTCGTGTAGCTGTTTCGGGTGTTTTACCAATAGGAGAAGAAATTAGTATTGCTCAAAATCTTAGAACGAATGTTCGATTTAAAACACGTTCTGGAAATGACGTTTCGTTGCAAAACATCGAACAAGGAACAGAGATTATCGCAACTGTAACTATTGAGAATACATCTGATAGTAAAATTGATAATGTTGCTTTACAACAAATTGTACCTTCTGGTTTCGAAATTATTAATTTACGTTACACAGATTTTGGTGCTTCTTTCGAAAATAAAGCCGACTATATTGATATTCGTGATGATAGAGCGCAATATTATTTTGGATTAGGAGCTCGAGAAACGCGAACGTTTACAACCGTTGTTAACGCCTCGTATTTAGGTAAATATTATTTACCAGGTGTTTATGCGGAAGCGATGTACAACAACAATTACAGTGCAAGAACACAAGGACAATGGATTAATATTGTAGCATCTAATTAATGTTTCTAAAAATAAAAAATAAAATAAAACAGCATAAAATCAAAACAGCCATAGCAGTAATTGTTATGGTTGTTTATTATTTGTGCTTGCCTAAAGTTTTATTTAATCAGCCTTATGCAACAGTGATTGAAGACGCTAACGGCGAATTAATTGGTGCCAAAATAGCAAAAGATGGTCAGTGGCGTTTTCCAGAATCCGATTCGATACCACAAAAGTTTAAAGAATGTATTGTTTATTTTGAAGATGAATATTTTTATCAACATTTTGGTATAAACCCCGTTTCTATTGGTAAAGCAACATTGCAAAACATTAAAGCTGGCAAAGTTGTTCGTGGCGGAAGTACCCTAACACAACAAGTTATTCGACTGCATAGAAAAGATAAATCGCGAAGTTTATCTGAAAAATTTATCGAATTTATTTTAGCCACTCGATTAGAATTCAGACATTCTAAAAACAAAATTTTAAATTTATATGCTTCACATGCGCCTTATGGCGGAAACGTTGTGGGATTGGAAATGGCGGCTTATCGTTATTTTGGGTTACCTGCAAATAAACTATCGTGGGCCGAAACAGCAACTTTAGCCGTTTTACCTAATGCACCAAGCTTAATTTACCCTGGAAAAAATCAAGAGAAACTATTAGTTAAACGAAATAATCTTTTAGCGAAACTCTACAAAAATAAAATCATTGATTACGATACATATACTTTAGCCATTTTAGAAGAATTACCACAAAAACCATTTGATTTGCCACAAACTGCTAATCACTTAGTCATGCAAATGGCTAAAAAACACGAAGGCGAAAAAATCAAAACAACAATAAATAGTTACCAGCAGGAACGAATCAATCAAATCGTGCAACAATACTATAATCTGTATCAACAAAATCAGATTTATAATATTGCTGTTTTGGTTGCCGATGTAAATTCGCGTAATGTTTTGGCCTATATTGGCAACGCACCAACAGATAAATTACATAGTAAAGATGTTGATATAGTGGTTGCTCCACGAAGTACTGGAAGTATTTTAAAACCATTTTTATATGCAGCAATGTTAGATGATGGTGAAATTTTGCCTAAAACATTAATTGCTGATATCCCAACTCAAATTGCAAGTTATACACCACAAAATTTTGAAAACACGTATGATGGTGCTGTTTCGGCAGATCGAGCACTATCTCGTTCGTTAAATATTCCGTCGGTTTTAATGCTAAAAGATTATACGGTTAATAAATTTTACGAAAAATTACAGCGCTTGCAATTATCGGATATTAATAAGCATCCTTCTCACTATGGATTATCTTTAATTTTAGGCGGCGCCGAATCTAATTTATACGACTTATGCAGCGCTTATGCGAACTTAGGTTCAACTTTAAATTATTTTAATCGAACTAATTCTTACAGAAAAAATGAATTTCAAGCGTTAAATATCATCCAAAATAAAACTATTGACTTTGGTGAAAATTCTGACAATTCAAAAGTTTTTGGTGCAGGTAGTATTTATCAAATGTTTAATGCTATGAAAGAAGTAAATCGCCCAAGTGGAGACGAAGCTTGGCGTTTTTATGATTCGTCGATTGATATTGCTTGGAAAACAGGAACCAGTTTTGGGAGTCGAGATGCTTGGGCAATTGGTGTAAATGCAAATTATGTTGTTGGTGTTTGGGTTGGAAACGCAACTGGCGAGGGCAGACCTGGTTTAACAGGAGTACAATATGCTGGACCAATTTTGTTTGATATTTTTAGAGGAATGAATAACAATGAGTTTTTTAATCAACCTAAAAATGATTTAGAAAAAGTAGATGTTTGTGAAATTTCAGGACATTTAGCAACCGAAAACTGTCCTACAACATCTGTTTACATTTGTAAAAAAGGAATAAATACGCCACAATGTCCATATCATAAAGCCATTTATTTGGATGCTAGTAAAAATTTCAGAGTAAATGCAAGTTGCGAAAGTATTGATACTATGCATAAAGAAGTCTTTTTTGTTTTACCACCTGTAATGCAATGGTATTATAAAAGTAAAAATTTAAATTATAAGATGGTTCCACCTTTTAGATCGGATTGCCAAACAGAACAACAAAATAATATTGATTTTATTTATCCTAGAAGTAATATGGTTTTAAATCAAACCCGAAATCAGTATGGTGTTTTACAACCAGTAATAGCAAAAGTGGCGCATCACAATCAAAATATAAAGGTTTTTTGGTATTTAAACGATGTTTATTTAGGAATGACCAAAACCTTTCATGAGATGCAAATTAACGCTAAAACAGGCAAATATCGACTTTCGGTTGTCGATGAAAAAGGGAATGAATCAACAGTTTACATTTCGATTCAAAACGAATAAAACAAAAAAACCACTACAGTTTCACAACGTAGTGGTTTAAATTTTTAATTTAATTGCTTACCATCTTTATCAAAAAAGTGGTACTCAAGATAGGTGTAAGCATCGCGCGGAATAATTTTTATCCATTTTTTATGTTCTAAAAACCATTTCATGCGAATTGATGGAAAACCTTGAGTAAGATAAGCTGACACAAAGGGGTGCGTATTTAAAACGACCGATTTGTTGTCTTTAATAATTCTTTCTAGGTCAGCCGCGATTTTATCTATAACCAATATTGGAGCTTCAATTTCCCCGTTTTCATTCGGGTTTTCTTCCTTGGTTTTAATGTGTACTTCGGGTCTAACTCTTTGTCTAGTAATTTGAATTAATCCAAATTTGCTAGGAGGCAAGATTTTATGCTTTGCTTTGTCATCGCTCATTTCTTCTCTTAAGAAATCATATAGTACTTTTCTATTTTCTGGATTTCCCATATCAATAAAATCGACTACAATAATTCCTCCCATATCGCGTAATCTCAATTGTCTAGCAATCTCGGCTGCTGCGATTAAATTTACCTCAAGAGCAGTATCTTCTTGAGATTGAGCTTTGTTTGAGCGATTTCCACTGTTAACATCAATTACATGTAAGGCCTCGGTATGTTCTATGATTAAGTAAGCTCCTTTACTCATAGAAACGGTTTTTCCGAAAGATGTTTTTATTTGACGTTCAATATTATATTTTTCAAAAAGAGGGACCTCTTTAGATTGATAATGTTTAACAATAGAAACTTTAGAAGGAGCTATTTCTTGCAAATAGTCCTTAGTTTGATAATACAACTCCTCATCATCTATATGAATTCCGGTAAAAGTATCATTAAAGACATCTCTTAAAATGGAAGATGCTCTATTTACCTCACCTAAAACTTTTGAAGGATGCATTGCTGTAGTTAATCGAGTACACATATTAGACCATTTGTCTAATAAATACTGTAAATCCTTTTCTAATTCATCTACATTTTTGCCTTCGGCTACTGTACGTACAATAACCCCAAATCCTTTTGGTTTAACAGCAAGAACTAACTTTTTCAGTCGGTCTTTTTCTTCTTTAGAATCAATTTTTTGTGAGATTGAAACACGATCAGAAAAAGGAACTAAAACCAAATAACGACCTGCAATAGAAAGCTCAGAGCTTATTCGAGGTCCTTTTGTTGAAATTGGTTCTTTAACTATTTGAACTAAAACTGATTGATTAGCACTTAACACTTCGGTTATTGCACCATCTTTATCAATTTCGGGCTCAAAAGGAAAATTTTTAAGAGTGAAATCTTTTAATTTACCTGCGCTTACAAGTTTTGTGAATTTTAATAGTGTAGGTAAGTTTGGTCCCAGATCGTGATAATGCAAAAAAGCATCTTTTTCAAATCCTACATTCACAAATGCAGCATTTAACCCTGGAACTGGCTTTCGTATTTTAGCAATAAAAATATCACCGACTTGAAAACCATTATCATCTTCCCTATCTCTATGTAATTCAATTAATTTTCCATCTTTTAACAAGGCAAAATCTACTGTATTTGAACCAGATCTAATAATCAATTCTTTGTTCACACGGTACATTTTTATCCGTACATTTTTGTCTTGATATGATTTTATATTCAAAAAAATTGAACAAAAAATACACAGGAAGAACCTTTTGTACAGATGGATTAAACATTAATTACAGGTATATTTTACCCATTAACTTTCTTAAATCTCTACAAAACATAGTGTTTTATAATTAAGAAAATTGTTTTCAAAGAACTTTTTTATAAAAAGAAAAAGTAGTTTTAAACTACTTTTTCTTTTTGTGACGGTTAGCTCTCGCTCTTTTTTTACGTTTGTGAGTCGCTAC
>CANRKI010000062.1 GCA_947631175.1 uncultured Flavobacterium sp. | reverse complement strand
AGTCCGATAGAATATCGAACTCATTTTTATAATTATTAATTTTTAATCTGTCCAAACTTTTGGGTGCAGTCCAGTTTTGAGATGCTTTTTTTATTTTTGCAAAAATAAATTTGAATGGATTACGCAAAAGTAATATTAAAGCAAGGTAAAGAGCGTTCGTTACAACGTATGCATCCTTGGATATTTAGTGGAGCTATTTATGGTGTTTCGAGAGAAATAAATGATGGCGAAATTATTCAAGTAACATCCAATTCTGGAGAGGTTTTAGCAACAGGTTTTTATAGCGATAAAGGAAGTATTGTTGTTCGAGTAATCCAATTTGGAAGTGAAGATTTAGCAACAAATTTCTGGAAAGATAAACTATTTAGTGCATGGAATTTACGTACTCAAATTTTAGATTTTGAGCAAACTAATGCGTTCCGTGTAATTCATGGTGAAGGAGATAACGTTCCTGGTTTAATTATCGATTTTTATAATAATAACTGGATTATTCAGGCTCACACATCAGGGGTTTATTATCAATTACGTGAAATTGCAGATGCAATTAAAGCTAACTTTCCTGATAATTGTGAAACTATTTATTGTAAAAGCCGCACAACCTTACCAAATACAGGAACAGACTTTCATTTATATGGAGAAAATAATGAAACCGTTGCTAAAGAAAACGGAATTAGTTATGCTGTAAACTGGGTCGAAGGCCAAAAAACAGGTTTCTTTTTAGATCAACGTGATAACAGACAGTTATTAAAAGAGTTTTCAAAAGGAAAAAAAGTATTAAATACATTTTGTTATACAGGTGGTTTTTCTGTTTACGCAATGGATGGCGGTGCAGAATTAGTAACATCAGTAGACATCTCTCAAAAAGCTGTGGATTTAGCAGCTAAAAATATGGATTTAAACTTTCCTGGATCAAATCACAATGCGGTTGCTGCCGATGTTTTTGATTTTATGAAAGAAAATAAGGCTTTTTATGATTTAATTGTTTTAGATCCGCCTGCTTTCGCAAAAAGTATCAAATCAAAACACACCGCAACTCAAGCTTATAAGCGATTAAATATAGCAGGTTTTAAAGCTTTGGCACCAAATAGTGTATTATTTACATTTTCTTGTTCGCAAGTAATTGATGATGTATTGTTTTATAATACAGTTGCAGCAGCTGCAATCGAGTCTGGACGTAACATTAGAGTGTTACACAAACTATCTCAAGGCCCCGATCATCCTGTAAATATTTTTCATCCAGAAGGCTCTTACTTAAAAGGTCTGGTCCTGTATGTTGAATAAAATTTAGCGATTCTATTTTTTTAGACTGATATTTATCATTTTTAATTATTTGATACTGTTGTTACTTTGCCATAGAGAAACATACCAAGAACAAATCAAAAAAATTAAATCTTAAAAAAACTCAGAAACTATGTCACTAGAATTAAACATCCAAAGACCTACTCCTGTTGATAAAGAAGTTGTATGGGAAAAGAATAAAACGATTATGTCTAAAACAGATAAATACGGTACGATTGAATATGCAAACGACGTGTTTATCGATGTGTCAGGTTACGAAGATTATGAGTTAATGGCACAACCGCATAGCATCATTCGTCACCCAGATATGCCTAGAGTAATTTTTAAAGTTTTATGGGATAATTTAAAAGCTGGTAATAACTTTCACGCTATTGTTAAAAACATGGCTAAAACAGGTAGATACTATTGGGTTATTACAGACTTTGATATTTCTAGAAACGATCGTGGAGAGATTACACATTTCTTCGCTCGCAGAAAATCAGTTCCAACTCCTGTAATTCAAAATTATATGGAACCGCTTTACAAAAAGTTATTACAAATTGAAAATGTAAGTGGTATGGAAGCTTCTGAGAAATATTTAATTGGATTTTTAGAAGAAAAAGGTAAATCATATGTAGATTATATTCTTGATATCATGGCAGACCACGAGGCTAAAGAAGCTGCAAGATTGGGTCATGCTGAAAAACAAGAAGAAACAAAAGGATTTTTTAGTAGATTTTTCGGAAATTAGAAAAATTGTTTTTAGTGGTTATTAATTATAAAAAAGGAATTCAGATGTCCAACTGAATTCCTTTTTTGTTTTTATAAATTATGCATCACTTTTTCAAACTCACTAAAAGGCACATTTACTTTTGCATCCACAAGTTTAATGTCTTTTCCGCTCTGAATTTTAAAAACAATGTTTTTAATCACTTCATTCTCTTCAATAGCATAAAGCGTAATTGGCTCACCACCTAGCTGAAAGTTTAAATATTTATGAAATTGATCATATTTAATAGCACTTTCTAAATTTTTCTTCATTTTGTTGCTCGCCTCATTAATTGTAACCAACTCCGCAGACTTTATATACTTTAAAATAGGCTTTAATTCTTCTTTTCCAGATAAAACGTTTAATAAGATAGGTGGAAGCTTGACCTTGTCAACTTTTTTCTCGTAAAACGAGTAATAATCGTTTAAACCTTGATCTTTAAAACTAGCACAACTTGTAAATAAGGCTACACCCGATATTGCGAATACTAAAATTAATTTTTTCATGAATAATGTGTTTTTACTTGTCTATGCAAAAATGCAGCCAATTTTTATTTTTTTTGAAAGAAAAAAGACCTTTCATTAGAAAGGCCTTTTAAGTATATGATTTGTATTTTCTTATAAATTCTGGAAAAAATCGTTTCCTTTATCATCAGTGATAATGAATGCAGGGAAATCTTTTACGGTAATTTTACGAACCGCTTCCATTCCTAATTCAGGGAAATCAACCACTTCAACTTTTAAGATATTGTCTTGTGCTAAAATAGCTGCTGGTCCACCAATTGATCCTAAATAAAAACCTCCGTGTTTTGCACAAGCGTCAGTAACTTGTTGCGAACGGTTTCCTTTAGCTAACATAACCATCGATCCACCTGCTGCTTGAAATTGATCCACATAGCTATCCATACGTCCGGCAGTTGTTGGTCCAAAAGAACCCGAAGCCATTCCGTCTGGAGTTTTAGCTGGTCCTGCGTAATATACTGGGTGGTTTTTGAAATATTCTGGCATTGGTTCTCCGTTGTCTAACATTTCTTTGATTTTAGCGTGTGCAATATCACGAGCTACAATCACCGTTCCGTTTAACATCACACGTGTTTTGATTGGGTGTTTTGTTAATTCAGCTAAAATATCAGTCATTGGTTGATCTAAATCAATTGTAACCGGCTCTTCTAAATGCGGAGCCGTTTCTGGTAACAAACGCGCTGGATTTGTTTCTAATTGTTCCACAAAAATACCTTCTTCAGTAATTTTACCTTTTATATTTCTGTCGGCAGAACACGAAACACCTAATCCAACCGGACAAGAAGCCGCGTGACGAGGTAAACGAATAACACGAACATCGTGTACTAAATATTTACCACCAAATTGCGCTCCAACTCCAGATTCTTGGCAAATTTGTTTTACTCTTTCTTCCCAAGCTAAGTCACGGAAAGCCTGACCAGCCATATTTCCTGTAGTTGGTAAGTTGTCGTAATATCCAGCTGATGCTTTTTTTACAGTTGCTAAAGTAGCTTCTGCAGAAGTACCACCAATTACTAAAGCTAAATGGTAAGGAGGACAAGCTGCTGTACCTAAATCCATAATTTTAGCTTTGATAAATGCTTCTAACGATTTCTCGTTTAATAAGGATTTAGTTTGTTGGTATAAAAACGTTTTGTTTGCAGAACCACCACCTTTAGCTAAAAATAAAAATTCGTAAGATTTTCCTATTTTAGAATAGATGTCGATTTGAGCTGGTAAGTTTGAACCAGAGTTTTTCTCTTCGAACATAGAAATAGGAACGATTTGAGAATAACGTAAGTTTTTATTGATATAAGTGTTGTAAATACCTTGTGATAAAGCTTCAGCATCATCTGCTCCTGTATATACGTTTTCACCTTTTTTAGCCATTACAATCGCTGTACCCGTATCTTGGCACGAAGGTAATTCGCCACCAACAGCTACAACTGCATTTTGTAGTAAGTTGTAAGCCACAAAACGGTCGTTATCTGTAGCTTCTGGATCGTCAAGAATTGCTTTTAACTTTTCTAAATGCGCTGTACGTAACATAAAAGATACGTCTGTCATTGCAGTTTCTGCTAATAATTCTAATCCTTTAGGATCAACCGTTAAAATTTCTCGATCGCCTAATTTTTCAACTTTTACGTAATCCGATGTGATTTTGCGATATTGTGTATCGTCTTTTTGGATTGGATAAGGATCCTGATATATAAAATCTGACATTTTAAATTTGATTTTTTAAGATGTGTAAATTTAATAAATACTAACGATATGAACTGTTTTTCAAGTTTTAAACAATTGTTAGAACCTCTAATTTAGATTGATTTTAATTTAATTTATAAAAATCGATGTTAGAAGTTATTGGAATTATTTTTACTTCATTATCTTCAATAACAAATAAAACATCTTTTGTCTTACCTAAATACTTTCCTTTTATTATATTATTTTTTGTTTGTATAGTGATGTTTTTTTCTTGATCAATATTTTTAAACTGCTTTTTACTGTATTGTTTTGCAAAAACAGTAATTGCAGTTATAAAAACCGCTAAAGTAATAAGCGCACTTAAGTTGGCATATTTTATTTTTTTAAGAAAATTAAAATCATAAAACTTTGGATACTTGGCTTTAATTGCTACATCTAGATAATAAAAAATGAAGGCAAAAATTAGCAATAAAATGGTTAAATCACTAAATGGTGAGAGTAAACAATCGGTTAAATCGGCATAATCAAAAATATTAATGCCATATAATTTGTATTTACTGTAATTAAAAATCATACCAATACCAACAGCTAAAGCATAAAGTAAACTGATAAGTATTTGTGGTTCTTTTAATTTATTAATAGTAGAGTTGTTTGTGGTCATTTTATCCTTTTGGTATTGCGCTAATTAGTTTTTTAGTATAATCTTTTTGTGGGTTTGCATAAATTTCATCGGCATCAGCCATTTCTTCAATCTTACCTTTATTCATCACTAAAACTTGATCCGAAAAGTATTTAACAACGGCTAAATCATGTGAAATAAAAATATAAGTAAAGCCAAATTTCTCTTTCAGTTCGTTTAATAAATTTAATACTTGCGCTTGAACAGAAATATCTAAAGCCGAAACAGATTCGTCACAAACAATAACTTTAGGTTGTAAAGCAATAGTTCGTGCAATACCAATGCGTTGGCGTTGTCCACCCGAAAATTCGTGAGGATATCGATTAAAATGCTCTGCTCCTAGCCCAACTCGTTCTAAAATTTCGATTACTTTTTGTTTTCGTTCGGCATCATTTTTATGTAGTTTATGAACTTGCATGGGTTCCATAATGGCTTTACCAACGGTAATTCGAGGATTTAAAGACGAATAGGGATCCTGAAAAATGATTTGAATTTCTTTACGTAGCGTTTTTAATTCGGATTTAGAACATTTAGTTATATCCTTTCCTTTGTAGATAATTTGTCCTGCTGTGGCTTTATCTAACTGTAAAATGGTGTTTCCTAAGGTCGATTTTCCGCAACCAGATTCGCCTACTAAGCCAAGAGTTTCTCCTTCATAAATTTTAAAAGAAACATCGTTAACCGCTTTAAAACTCTGTTTTTTACCAAACAAGCCTACGGTGTTAAAATATTCTTTTTCAACATTTATAACTTCTAAAATAGGAGTTTGGTTGTACAGTTTTTCATGATTTTTTTTTCGTTGTTGCGTTGTAATTTCAGTAAAATCAGTGCTGTTATTTAAAAAATCCTGAATGGTTGGCAATCGTTTTAAACGAACATCTAAGCTTGGTCGCGAGGCAATTAATGCTTTGGTATAAGTTTCTTTTGGATTAATAAAAATGTCAGTTGCTTTGCCCTGTTCAATTAAATTTCCTCTAAACATAACTAAAACACGATCGGCAATTTCGGCAAGTAACGACAAATCGTGTGTGATAAACAGAATTGACATTCCAGTTTCGGCTTGTAATTGTTTTAAAAGTAAAATAATTTCTTTTTGAACGGTAACATCCAAAGCTGTAGTTGGTTCATCGGCAATTAATAAATCGGGTTTACACGCAATTGCCATGGCTATCATTACACGTTGTTTTTGCCCGCCTGATATTTGATGAGGATATTTATTATAGGTAATTTCTGGTAATGGTAATTTCACCCGATTGAAAAGTGAGATCACTTCGTTTTTTATTTCTTGTGAATTAAGCGTAGTGTGTTGGCGTAGCATTTCGGCTACTTGTTCACCACATTTCATAGATGGATTTAAGGAACTCATTGGCTCTTGAAAAATCATGGAAACCGATTTTCCTCTAAATTTTTGCCAATCTTTTTCGCTAAAATCAGCTATGTTTTTGTTTTTAAAAAGAATATTTCCTTCAATTTTAGTTTTTTGTTGAGGTAATAATCCCATTGCAGCCAAAGAAGTTATTGACTTTCCGGAACCAGATTCGCCTACAATTCCTAAAATTTCGTTTGGATAAACTTTAAAACTAGTATCAAAAAGTACAGTTTTCCATTCTTTTTGATTTAAAAAAGAGATGGATACGTTTTGATATTCTAATAAACAAGATTCCTTAAGCATAAATAAGCATTTGTATTTCAAATATAACATAAAAAACCTCTTCTGGGTTAGAAGAGGTTTTTAAACTAAACAAACAAACATTACAAAATATTAAAATAACATAACTTAATTAAAGCTATGCAACATTTTGCTGAAAATAATCTTTAACTAACGAAATGCTAACAGGCGTGTTGTTAGTTAAATTATCGTAAATAGGACATCTTTCCTTTAAAGTGTCCATCCATAATTTTAAAGTAGGTAAAGAAGCGTTTGAAGTAGGTTTTATGACGACCTCGATTGTACGTAATCCCGCACGAGAGCGTGTTTTTTCGCCTTCAAATTTTTTCGATTCTATTTCTCCTGAAATTTCGATTTGAATAGACTTTAAATCCATATTTAATTCCTTAGCAACAATCTGTCCTGTAGCATTAATGCTTCCAGCAATTCCAGATAATAAATACTCAATTGGGCTTGGATTTTCTGGTGTTGTATTTGTAATTTGATTACTAATTTTTACAGAAAAGTTTTGTGATTTTACTACGAATTGGTTTTCATTACTCGAGAAACCTAAAACATTTACGACTTGTCTACTCATTTTTTTTTTCAGTTTTTTAAAATTCTACTTCAATTATTCTTCTTTATATAAAATCCCTTTTTGGGTAATTTTTGTAACAAAAAAGTCCCACAAGCAATGCCTATGGGACCTTAAAAAAATATCTATAACAACTAATATTCAAATATCTTAATACAATAGGTCCCTTAGCGGATAATACATCCACGAAGTCATACATTTATTAATATTTGTATTTTGAACGAATTGCAACATAATGTCAATTATGATTTTTAAATAGTTTAAGAAATTAAAAAAGCCCCGACATATACTGACGAGGCTTTACATATTATATTTTTATTGATAAATCAATTTAGACAACATATAAAGCCAAGCACTTATGTGACATGCACATTTGCTTATGATTATTATATGTATAAATTGAGTTTAACATTTTATCTCGTTTTGTTTTAACAAATCTCAGAAATATAAAAATTAAAAACAAATTTTTTTTTCATTTTTTTTGTTAAACTTTTAATATTTCATTTTCGTGTAGTATAGTTTGACCTTTTAAGCGTAAAAGTACTTGAGCTGTGGCTATCACATCTTTTTCACAATAGGTAACTATTCGATCTATATTTTTTTCTACGTAGTATACTTTTGCGACTTCACTTCCATCAATATCGTCCTTAGGTGATGGAATACCTAAAACATGAGTGAGTAATTTTAATGAGGTGTAATGTTTGTAGTCGCCAAATTTCCACATTTCTAAAGTGTCTAAATGCGGAATTTCCCATGGTTTCTTTCCCATTAAATTTAGTTTTTCGGGTAAGGGTAATCCATTTATAAAATAACGTCTGGCCAAAAACGGAAAATCAAATTCCTTTACATTATGGCCGCATAAAATGTATTGTGGTTCGTTAAAGTGATTTTGTAACAAATTGTAAAAGTCTTTCAATATTTGCTCTTCTGTTCCAGAAAATGATTTAACTCTAAACTGTCGATCATTATTTTTAATAGCAAAAAAGCCAACCGATAGACAAATTATTTTGCCAAATTCTGCCCATATTCCAGCACGCTCATAAAATTCTTCGGCTGTAAAATCTTCTTTTCGTTGATACGCCGTTTTTTGTTCGTAAAGTTTTTGAGTGTCTGGATCCAAGTCGTTAAAGTTTTCGAATTCAGGAACGGTTTCTACATCTAAAAAAAGAATGTTTTGAAGTTTGATTCTACTTAGCATACATTGGTTTTCTTTTTTCTAACATTTTATAAGCTTCTCCAACATAAATATAAAAATCGTCAGAGTGCGGATCTGTTTCTGTCTGTAATCCTTTTATATGACCAAGTCTAACAATAATTAAATTATCTTCTGGAATCACAATTACAAACTGACCTAAATGGCCTCGCATGTAAAACATTTTTTTGTTTAAATAAGTGTGTAACCACCACCCATAACCATATTCTGGTGAATCTATAAAGGCAGGTTGTATGGATTTAGCTACAAATGAACTGTCTAGAATTTGCTCTCCATTCCATTTTCCAAAATCTTTATAAAGCTTTCCAAAACGAGCAAAATCGCGTGCATTTGATGCAAAACAACAATAGGCTTTTTCTAATCCAGATAAGTCAGAATCAATTTGCCATAACGCCTCATGTTCGGCTCCCATTGGTTTCCAGAACTTATCGGAAACATAATTAGATAGTTTTTGAGCTGTTGCTTTTTCGATTATCATAGCTAACAGTTCGGTATCACCGCTTTGGTATTCAAATTTTTTACCAGGAGCTGTTACAATTGGAATGTTTACCATCATCTCCCTTAAATGGTTGTAAAAGTAAGCTTTTGTTGTTACGGAGGTTGGCGCCGAATATCTTTCGTCCCACTCCATTCCAGAGCTCATTTTGGACAAGTCTCCAACAGTTAAATCTTTTGCAAATTCGCCTTTAATTTCTGGGAAATAATCAGTTACTTTTTGGTCTAAACTTTTTATGTACTTTTCTTGAATGGCTTTTCCTAAAGCTGCAGAAGTAATACTTTTTGCTATTGAAAACGAGTTGGTTTTAGAATCTTTACCATAATTATCAAAATACGATTCATGCCAAATACTATCATCTTTAATGATTAAATAAGCTACTGTTTTTAATTTTTGATGTGCTTCTAAAAGTTCTGAGGTCTCCTCAACCGTATTGTAATCAATCGACATTGGCCAAGGCTGAGCTTTACCTTTCTCAACCACTCTATTATCAAAATACTTAAAATCATCTAAAAAAGCGGTTTTGTGCCCG
The DNA here is from genome assembly GCA_947631175.1 of uncultured Flavobacterium sp. GTDB lineage: Bacteria > Bacteroidota > Bacteroidia > Flavobacteriales > Flavobacteriaceae > Flavobacterium. Next base: position 4,870 of record CANRKI010000062.1, on the reverse strand, counting down.
TTTAAATAAATGGTTTTTACAGCTTTTATCAAATAGTCTGTATTGGTTAAGTACAAGCCTATAATGGCTGTAATTAAGAGTAAAATTAATATTTTAAACGTTTTCCAAATAAATCGCATAGAAAAATAAATATATATTTACAATGTACTATTTTTTTATGATTATTAACTTAAACAAGATTTGTTTTTTTATTTGTCCCTCTTTTTTTTAAATAATTTTTATTTTACTACCTAGTGTATGGTATTTTGAATCATAAAAATATGAATTTATGATTGATATTTACATATTTGAACTACTTTCGATTCTCGAAACAACGAAATTATAACATGTATAAAAAGTCTATTTTAATTTTTGGTATTTTAACTTTGCTAGTAAGTTCATGTAAAAACACCTCAAATTCGAATATAAATGAGTCTGAAGATATTGTTTCAGAAACGTCAATTGGAGATCAAATAAGTAATGTTTCATACTTAAAAGAGGCAACAGCTAAATTAAGTGAATTAGAAAAAAAGCTTTTGAAAGAAACGCCGATTGATAATTTAGTATTGAGACAGTTCTTTGTTGATAAAATAGACAACTTTAATAGACAGGAGTTAACACTTGGTGATGCTTTAAATATAGGAATTGTTACAGGTAAAGCTGTGTATTTTGATAAAGATGACCGTGAAATTGAGATAAGTGTTAGCGATGGGACTGGTGAGTCTGGTTTTGCCTTTTTAACATTAGCATACTATAATTTGCAGATGGATGTGACTAAAGAAACCGAAACATTAAAGGAAAGAAATATCGAGAGAAACGGTAACCGTTATAGTGTTAGCGATAGAGATGAAGAGGATTATAAGTCTTCAAAAATCACTTTTATAATAAGCGATAGATTTATTGTGAATTTTATAGGTGAGGATTTATCAAGTGACGAGTTATTTAAAATCATTGATGGGTATGATTTTTCAATTTTAAAATAAAATTTATAGTTTTTTTATTAAGTTTAGGGTAATTTGGATTATTGAGAAAAATCCCCTTCCAAAAATTTTGGAAGGGGATTGGTTTTTATTAGAAACTCATCATATAAGCAATTACAGCTTCCAGTTCTTCTTCTGGGATGTTTTTGGTTATATTAAAGTTTGTTTTCATTGTTGCATATTGTGATGGATCCACAATTGGTTCTGCTTTCTCTAGTAAAAAGGCCTTCATATCTCCGTTTCGATCACGATAGATTTGAGCGATCTCTTTTATACTTGGACCGATTACTTTTTTTTCTGGTAAATGGCAAGAGTAGCACATTCCTTTTCCATTAAAAACTTCTTTTCCTAGTGCTAATTGTTTTTCTTCAGCAGAAATTACTTTTTCAGGGTATAATGACTCCTGTTTTTTTTCTTCGGTTTTACCACACGAAATTAAAATAGTAGTCATCACTACTAATGCGATTTTTTTTCTCATAACTATTTATTGTTTAATAAAATGGCTGCTTCTTTTGCAAAGTAAGTCGAAATTAAACTTGCTCCTGCGCGTTTGATACACATCAATTGCTCCATCATGATTTTGTCGTGATCCAACCAACCTTTCTCTGCAGCAGCTTTAATCATTGCGTATTCACCTGAAACGTGGTAAACAGCAACCGGTACGTTTACGTTATCTTTTACTTCACGAACAATATCCAAATAAGCCGTTCCTGGTTTTACCATTACCATATCAGCACCTTCTTCTACATCCCAAACCGCTTCCTTAATGGCTTCAATTCGGTTGGCATAGTCCATTTGATATGTTTTTTTATCTTTAGGAACCACTTCTCCTGTTTCTTTTGGAGCAGAGTCCAACGCATCACGAAAAGGTCCGTAAAACGCCGATGCATATTTTGCAGAATAGCTCATGATTCCAACATTGATAAATCCCGCTGCATCTAAACCTTCGCGTAAACGTAAAATACGACCGTCCATCATATCCGAAGGCGCCACAAAATCTGCTCCAGCTTCGGCATGAGAAACTGCCATTTTCACTAAAGCTTCAACCGTTGAATCGTTTTCGATATCTCCGTTTTTAATAATACCATCATGTCCGTACATTGAATACGGATCTAAAGCTACATCTGGCATTACAATCATTTCTGGTGTAGCTGCTTTAATAGCACGAATCGCATTTTGCATCAATCCGTTCGGATTCCAAGCTTCTTTACCAGTATTGTCTTTTAAATCGTCGCTTACTTTTACGTAAATATTTACGGCACGAATACCTAAATCGAACAATTCTTTTACTTCTTCTACCAATAAATCGATTGAATAACGAAAGATTCCTGGCATTGATGCAATTTCTATTTTTTGATTTTCACCTTCCACAATAAACATTGGGAACATAAAATCTGCTGGACTTAAACTGGTTTCACGAACCAAACTTCTGATTGATTCGTTTTGTCTTAATCTTCTACCTCTGTGTAATGGGAACATTTTGTTTTATTTTTTTAGCTTTTAGCTATCAGCATTAAGCTTTTAACCTTCGAGCGTTGATATTAATTTATTGAGCATTTTCTTTATTTCTTCAATTTTAAAAATCAAAGAATTCGAAATTTCAGTATCTATATAATTTAAATCTTTTGATAAAATTATCTGATATTCAAGTTCATTAGCTGATCCATACGCTATATATAGAAACCTACAAAATTCCTTATCTCCTTTTCTTCCAGCACCTTCAGCGATGTTTGTAGGAATCGAAGATGAAGATCTTCTCATTTGGCTGATAAGTCCAAACAATTCATCTTTTGGAAATAATTTCGTCGTTTTATAAATATCTAAAACCAAAAGATGCGATTTCTCCCAAATGGTATATTTTTTATAATCTCTCATCTTTCTAATAGCTAATGGCTAACAGCTATGAGCTTAGAGCCAATTTTTAGGACTTTGTAACACCTTAATCAATTTCTCTTCTTCAGATCCTGGTTCTGGATGATGATCGTAAACCCACTGAACATGCGGTGGTAAACTCATTAAAATGGATTCGATACGACCGTTGGTTTTTAATCCAAAAATGGTTCCTTTGTCGTGAACCAAGTTGAATTCTACATAACGACCACGACGAATTTCTTGCCATGTTCTGTTTTCTGGTGTATAATCTAACGCTCTTCTACGCTCTACAATTGGAACGTAACTATCTAAGAAACTATTACCAACTTCGGTTACAAAATTGTACCATTCTTGCATCGACATTTCTTCTGTTTCTACTAAATGATCGAAGAATAATCCGCCAATTCCACGAGCTTCGTTACGATGTGCGTTCCAGAAATAGTCATCACATACTTTTTTGTATTTTGGATAAAACGCTGGATTGTGTTTGTCGCACGCTGTTTTACAAACTTGATGAAAATGTACTGCATCTTCTTCAAATAAATAATATGGTGTTAAATCTTGTCCGCCTCCAAACCACGAACCCACTTTAGTTCCGGTTTTATCATACATTTCGAAATAGCGCCAGTTTGCATGAACCGTTGGTACCATTGGGTTTTTAGGATGTAAAACCAAACTTAATCCACAAGCAAAAAAATCGACATCACCAACATTAAATGCTTTTTGCATGGTTTCTGGTAAATGTCCGTGAACCGCAGAAATATTAACACCACCTTTTTCAAAAATGGCTCCGTTTTCAATAACGCGTGTTCTTCCACCACCGCCACCAGGACGTTCCCATAAATCTTCTTGAAATTTAGCTACGCCATCTACTTGTTCTAGTTTAGAGGTAATGGTATCTTGTAATTGTTGTATGTATTGATAAAATTTATCTTTCATTTTATTAGTATTACGATACTAGACTTAATATTTTATAAATCTTCTTTCAAAATTCTGTATAAAAAACCAAATCCTACAAGATTCGAAAACCTTGCAGGATGTTTTATTATTTATTGTATTCCTTTACCGCCTCAATAAACGCTTTTGCGTGATCTACTGGGATGTTTGGTAAAATACCATGACCAAGGTTTACTACTAATTTATCTTTTCCGAATTCGTCAATCATTTGGTGAACCATTTTTTTGATTGTTGGAATTGGAGATAATAATCGAGATGGATCAAAGTTACCTTGTAACGTAATATCGTTACCTGCAAACAAACGTGCATTTTTAGGTGAACACGTCCAATCTACTCCTAAAGCAGACGCTTTAGATTGTGCCATTTCGCCTAAAGCAAACCAACATCCTTTTCCGAAAACGATTACTTCTGTAACTTCAGATAATGCTTCTACAATTTGGTTGATATATTTCCAAGAGAATTCTTGATAATCTACCGGAGAAAGCATGCCTCCCCAAGAGTCGAAAATCTGAACAGCATCTACACCAGCTTTTACTTTTTCTAATAAGTACGCAATAGTTGTATCTGTAATTTTTTGTAACAATACGTGAGCTGCTTCTGGTTGAGAGAAACAGAAACCTTTTGCTTTATCAAAACTTTTAGAACCTTGACCCTCTACTGCATAACAGAAAATTGTCCAAGGAGAACCCGCAAAACCAATTAATGGAACTTCGTTGTTCAACATTTCTTTGGTAATTTTGATAGCTTCCATTACATATCCTAATGTTTCTTCGATGTTAGGAACAATTACTTGTTCTACATCTTGAGCTGTACGAATAGGATTTGGTAAAAAAGGCCCAACGTTTTCTTTCATCAAAACTTCTATGTTCATTGCTTGCGGAACTACTAAAATATCCGAGAATAAAATAGCAGCATCAGACTTAACAATATCAATAGGTTGAACTGTAATTTCTGCAGCAATTTCTGGCATTCTGCAACGTGTAAAGAAATCGTACTTATCGCGTAATGCACGAAATTCTGGTAAATATCTACCTGCTTGACGCATCATCCAAACTGGAGGTCTTTCAACAGATTCTCCTTTT
>CANRKI010000061.1 GCA_947631175.1 uncultured Flavobacterium sp. | reverse complement strand
GCTACATCATATTTTACTTTTCTTGCCATAAAAAATGCCCCCAAAAGTGTCTAACTTTTTGGGGGCAGTGTATTTTAAAGCAACTCTTTTTTTGTTTTGAAAAGAAGGGAATTTTTTTGCGTTAGCGATTGAGCAATTGTTGGAGCTCTTTAACGAAATGTAATGGAGTTAAAAGCGACTTGCGAAAGCGCGACCCGCTCGCTAAAAAGCGGGTAACGCCCTAAATAGTATTATAAGGTGCTTGGACAAACAAAATTACTTAGGTTAAATAAATTGGATTGTTTTATAGCAGTAAAACCACCGTTAATATCTATTAAATTGTGATAACCTCGTGCGCGCAAAATGGAGTTAAAAATCATGGATCTGTATCCGCTAGCGCAATGTATATAATAGGTTTTGTTTTTGTCGAGGTCGTTTACCTTTTGATTTATGTAATCTAATTCGATGTTTTTTGTGTTTAAAATATGTTCTGAAAGATGCTCATTTGCTTTGCGAACATCGATAATTTCGATTGTGTTTTTTTGTTGAATTTGAGCAAGTTCTTGTGGTGTTATACTTACAATAGAGTCTGTTTCTTTATTGGCATTTTCCCATGCTGTAAGTCCACCTTTTAAAAAACCTAAAGTATTGTCGTAGCCTACACGAGCCAATCGAGTGACCACTTCTTGCTGCCTACCTTCGTCAGCAATAATAAGAATAGGCTGTTTAATATCAGGAATTAAAGTGCCAACCCAAGGAGCAAAATTTCCGTCAATGCCTATATTTATTGCGTTTGGAATGAACGATTTTGCGAATTGTTGTGGATCTCGAGTATCGATAATTAGTGCGGATTGTGCGTTTGCCATAGCCTCGAATTGTTGCGGATTAAGTGGAGTCAATCCTCTGTTTAATACTTTCTCGATATTCTCGTATCCTTTAATGTTTAGTAACACGTTTTCAGGAAAATAGGCTGGCGGTGGCGTTAAGCCGTCTAAAACTTTAGTCACAAATTCGGATTCACTCATAGGTTGTAATGCGTAATTTGTTGCTTTTTGATTGCCAAGTGTATCAAAAGTTTCCTTACTCATGTTTTTACCGCAAGCCGATCCAGCACCGTGAGCAGGATAAATAATAATGTCGTTCGCTAAAGGCATGATTTTGTTGTGTAGCGAATGGTAAAGCATTTTAGCAAGTTTTTGTTCTGTAAGATCAGCTACAACTTTTTGGGCCAAATCTGGTCGGCCAACGTCGCCAATAAATAAGGTATCGCCTGTAAATAAGGCTGTTTCTTTTCCGTTTTCATCAATCAATAAGTAACTTGTACTTTCTAGTGTGTGTCCCGGAGTATGAATTACTTTTATTTTAATGTCGCCTATTTGTAGTATTTCATTATCTGTTGCAATGTAAGCGTCGAATTCAGGTTTTGCAGTTGGTCCGTATACAATTGTTGCAGCAGTAGCTTTGGCTAAATCAATATGTCCGCTCACAAAATCTGCGTGAAAATGCGTTTCTAATACGTATTTAATTTTAACGTTGTTTGTTTTAGCTTTTTGCACATACGAATCGACTTCGCGTAATGGGTCAATAATTACAGCTTCGTTATTACTTTCAATATAATAAGCGCCTTGAGCTAAACATCCGGTATATATTTGTTCTATTTTCATGATTGTGTGTTTTACTTTTTTCTGAAAACAAAATTAGTTAGGTTGTTTAAAAGGGATTGTAACATTAGTGACATTAAAGGGTTGTTTTATGTAACAATTGTAACTAAGTAGGTTGATTTTAATACATACCTTTGTATTTAAATAAGATTAAAATGGAAATTATAGGCTATTTATCGGCAATTGGTATTGGACTTTTGATTGGCCTTTTAGGTGGTGGCGGAAGTATTTTAACGGTTCCGGTTTTGGTATATTTATTTGCTGTTTCTCCAATAATGGCAACAACATACAGTTTGTTTATAGTTGGTGTTACAAGTACAATAGCAACAGTGCCTAATATATTAAACAAAACGATAGCTTTTAAAAAGGCTTTATATTTTGGTGTTCCGTCGTTAATTGCTGTATATGCAACGCGTGCTTTTATTGTACCTGCAATACCAAATGAGATTTCGGTTTTTGGTTTTTTAAGCATGTCTAAAAATTCTTTTTTTATGTTATTTTTTGCATTATTGATGTTAGCTTCGGCCTATAATATGTTGCGAAAAAAGCAAGTAGCTGAAGAAGAATGTTACAATTGTCCTTTTAGTATTTTGGTAATGATGATTGTTGGTACAACCGAAGGTTTTATAACCGGATTAGTTGGCGCAGGTGGTGGGTTTATTATAATTCCGGCTTTAGTTTTAATTGCAAAAACCCCGATGAAACAAGCCATTTCTACCTCGTTGCTTATTATTGGAATTAAATCAATTATTGGTTTTGTGGGAACACCAAACTTACACGAATTAGACCTGACATTATTACTTACCCTAACTGCCATAGCCTTAGTTGGTATGTATTTTGGTATAAAAATTAATAAAAAGATAGATCCTAATAAACTAAAACCCATTTTTGGTGGTTTTGTATTGATTATGGGATTTTTTATTTTGATAAAAGAATTAATAACCTTTTTTAATTAAACAATTATGACATTTAATGAATTAATACAATCTAATGATATAGTTTTGGTAGATTTTTTTGCTGATTGGTGTGGTCCATGTCAAATGATGAAACCTATTTTACTTGATGTGAAAAAAAATGTTGGTGATGCTGCCAAAATTGTAAAAATTGATGTTGATAAGTATCAAGATGTAGCTGCAGAATATCAAGTTCGTAGCATTCCTACATTAATTGTATTTAAAAACGGAGAACCAGTTTGGAGACAAGCAGGAGTTGTACAAGCTCCAGATTTAGTTCGAATAATAAATCAAGCAAAATAAAGTGATAAAAAAGGCCTATTTTTGCGCCTTTAATTTTTTATTATGACAACAATTCAATTATTAGAAAAGTTACGTAGCAAAACTATTGTTTTTACAGATGTTATTGCACATATAGAAAGTATTTACAACCACACAGCAACTGGTTTTACAAATGGGACACAACGCAATGAGGCAGAACAAAACCAAGGAAGTGCTAAGGTTTTAGCTTTTGCTAAGATTGAAAATTTAAGTAAAGAAGAAACTTTAGAACTTTTTGCTGAACATTATCAAGCAGTTTTAAATACGCCAGAAGGAATTGATCACCAAAATATTAGACAGTTTATTTTAAACGGTTGGCAAGGTGTTGCTTTTGATCATGAAGTTTTAAATACAAAATAGTAACAAACAAAAAGGAGTTCGAAATTTCCGAACTCTTTTTATTTTATAATTGAATGAAAAATGTGGTTAAGCTTATTAAAACGATAATTAAAATTACAGCTTCTTGCACCCATTTGTTGTCTAGCTTCTCGATTAAATTTGTTCCAAAAATACTTACCGGAAAAAATGTAAATGCGAGTAAACTGTTCGATTTGTTAGGTGATACAATAAAAACAGCTATTGCGACTAATAAAATTAGATACAACATTCGGTACGCTCCTAATTGATTTAGGGGTTTTGAGCTATAACTTAATAATGATGAGATAAGGAATAAAGCCGAAACACCTGTAAATACAGCTAAAGTAATTCGTTGGATATCGTTTTCAAAATAATTAAAACTAAGATCGATGCTTGAAGATTCGTATAAAAATAGTAGTAAACTTCCTTCAAAAAGCATTACGTAAAGCAAAATAATAGCTCCAATTAATATTGTAGCAATGATAGGAATAATCCAATTTCTTAAATCAAAAGCGACATGAATTACAATAGCAATGAATACAACGATTAGGAATAGAATATTCCAAAAGTGAAATAAACTTGCAATTAAAATAAAAGCGGTAGCATCAAACAGTTTTTGTTTGATATGAATCATTGATTTTAAAGAAATTAACCTTCTGAATGATAGGATAAGAAAAAAAACAGATCCTATAACATTTATATTGGTAAATATGCTGGGAAGTAAGATGCAAAATGATAGAAAAAATAGAGAGCCATACATATTGTCCTTAACCAAATTGTTACGGTTATAAATAAATTGACTTAGATATAACGCACCAAGTAGCAGGGTAAAGGATACAATTTTAAGACACCAATCAAAAAGAGTTGCTTTGCTAAAAAAGTCTGCATTTTGGAATAAAATGTAAAAAACTAATAGCAAGGCTGATAGTATAATATAATTAATTGGACGAGTTTTATTAAAAATGCTTGTTATCATATTTATATTTGCTATTTTTGTGATTGTAAAGATAACACATGTGTAAATAATCGTTACAAATAAATTCGAATTGTTTGTAACAAAAAAAAACTTTAAAGTTATGACATCTTTTTTTGAAGGTATTGGCTATTTAATCGGGGATTTAATGATGGTTCCTATGAATGGTTTAGCAGCTTTAGAATTGAGTAACTGGTGGGGTGCAAACATCATCAACTGGATTTTTATTATTATTTGTTCTGGAGCATTCGCTTATTGGATGAAACAGTTAAAAATATTTAAAGATTCTGGTGCTGATGAGCAAGACACTACTTCTCACTCATTCTTAAAATAAGAAAATTAAAACCTCGACTTTTTAGTCGAGGTTTTTTTATTTTACTATGTGAGGTAAGTTTTTGTATAGCCCTGGGTGTAGCGGCATCCTTTTGTGTAATGTAATGTAACAAAAGATATAGCGAAACACAGGTTGTGTGATTTGTGTTGAGGTAGCGTGTTAACGCTTAAAAAAAAAAAGGTTTAGTATAAAACGAAACGAGGCAGCTAAAGCTACCTCGTTTTTATTTGGTGTATTTTATGTAATTGTCTTGCCAATGGTCCGGGTCTGAGAGTGTAAGCTCGGTCGCCGTTAGTTTAACAATTTGTCGTCTGTATTCTTGTGTTTGGCCGTTTTCTAATATGTATAAAAAACCGTTTTCTAAGCGGTAAGTAAAAGGATTGTTGTTGAAAATAGTACAATTTTGGAAATGTAAACTAAATTCTCCACTTGTTTCATCGGCAATTAATAAATAATCATTGCCACAGGTTTGGTCCCAAGTATAAATATTATTGCGGCCTTGCTGCGCCTCGAACGGAATCCAGTTTCCTAAAATTAATGTTTTAGTGATGTCGCGATTGTCGTCTTCATCCTCACAGCTTGTTGCTAAAATTGGGATTATTAGTAGTAAGAATATTTTGATTAAGTTTTTCATACACAATAGATTTTTGGTTTTACAAATTAATTTGTAGTTGGCCACTTAAAACACCCATTCGAGCTTTTAGGTTGTCTCCGTCATTTTTTTCGACAACATTTTCTTGATTGTTTAAACGGTTAAAAAAGTTATTTATTCCGATGGTGTAATTTATGTTTACACGAACCACACGACCACCAATTGTTGTACCTACGTAGGCTAAAGCATTAAAAGGAGTTACTTTTTTTAGATCTTCGACTATGAAATTTGAATCTTGAATTCTGTATTTTTCGTATCCTTTTTTAAATTTTAAATCACTGTTTATTTGTAAAACAGGTCCAAAATCAAAGGACATTACATCTTCGATCAGGTTGTAACTAAATAAAAAGTGAACTTGTGCGGCAATTAATTTATAGTTTATTTCTTGATTTCTAGACAATAAACTTTTACTATTTACACTAAAATTCGATTCGATAAAACGTATACCATATACTCCACTCCAATAGTTGTACATATTGCCTCGTACTTGTAATCCTGCGGTCCAGCCCATTTCTGGCTTAGCATTTATATTTTCTGTAATTAAACTTGTGGTGTTAATTCCTCCTAATAAACCTACTCTGTTTCCGTCTCTCCAACCGTATTGGGCTTGTGTTGAAAGTGAGACTAAAAGTAATGTAAATACGGAGACTAATTTAATAAATTTCATGTTTTTTTAGGATTTTTGAGTATATTTAGGGACTTTATTTATATATTTTATGGAAACTATTATTATACCTATTATTATTTTTGCCATTTTGTTTTTATCCTTATTTACGGTTAAGCAACAAACGGCGATTATTATTGAACGTTTCGGAAAATTTAATTCGATCAGACAGTCGGGGTTACAATTTAAAATCCCGGTTATTGATAGAATAGCAGGACGTGTAAATTTACGAATTCAACAGCTAGATGTAATTATTGAAACAAAGACCAAAGATAATGTTTTTGTAAAGATGAAAGTGTCTGTACAATATAAAGTTGTACAAGAAAGAGTTTATGAAGCTTTTTATAAGCTAGAGTATCCTGAGGATCAAATTACATCATATGTTTTTGATGTGGTTCGTGCTGAAGTTCCGAAGTTAAAATTGGATGATGTTTTTGAGCGAAAAGATGATATTGCAATTGCTGTAAAACGTGAACTAAACGACGCTATGGTCACTTATGGATATGATATTATTAATACCTTAATTACGGATATCGATCCAGATATACAGGTTAAAAATGCAATGAATCGTATTAATGCTGCCGACCGTGAAAAAACTGCAGCCGAGTATGAAGCAGAAGCAGAAAGAATTAGAATTGTAGCAAAAGCAGAAGCAGAATCGAAGCGATTACAAGGACAAGGTATTGCAGATCAACGTCGTGAAATTGCTCGAGGATTGGTTGAATCTGTTGAGACTTTAAACCATGTTGGGATTAATTCACAAGAAGCTTCGGCTTTAATTGTTGTTACTCAACATTATGATACGTTGCAATCCGTAGGAAGTCAGAACAACTCAAACTTAATATTATTACCAAATTCGCCACAAGCAGGATCGGATATGTTAAACAATATGGTTGCCTCTTTTACAGCCTCAAACCAGGTTGGAGAAGCAATGAAAAATTTAGAAAAAAAATAAGGGAGCGAAAGCTCCCTTATTTTTTTAATTTCCCTAAAATAAATTGTATTAAAATAGGAATCAAAATTCCTTTTATTCCTATTTTATTAGTTGTAGTAAAGGACTGAATTCCTTTTTTTATAATATTTAAAGGAGTAAAACTATTTTTTATTTCGTTCTTTCCGTTTTTAGCGGCCCGAATAATATGATGATAGGCTAAATCTCTTTCTGTTTTTAAAACCTCTAAATCCAAATTGATTTGCTCGTAGCTAGAATAATTTTTTTTTATTTTGTGCATAGTCGCTTCATTTAATCGTTAAAGAAAATTTCTGAAAAAGTTTTAAGCATTGGTTTATCAATAAAACGACCGCCTTTATAAAATAAAATAAGAGAAATAAGTAAGTATATTCCGCCTACGATTAAAAATCCAAGAGAATAGCTATCTACCCAATTGCCAATTGCAAAAGCAATTGCAAAGGATAAAAACATAAGGCTTAAAAGTAAAAACAAACTTAGCAGTACAATTTTAATTAAAAAACTAGATGCTTTTGTAGTAATTTTAAAACCAAGCAAAGTGTAATACTCAATATTAGTATCTATATATTGTTTGGTGTGTACTTTTATATCCTCAATATTATCTTTTATGTTATTAATTGACATAGGCCTTATAATTTGAATATTGATTAACGAGCGGCTTTAGCTTTTAGCTCTTTCAGTTTTTTCTCTAAATTTGCAATTACATCGTCGGTTTTATCTCCAGCTTCTTCTACAAACTTGTTAAAACTATCTTCAAAATCATGTCTTTGCTCTCTCGCTTTACCAGTTATCTGGTTTTTCAAATCATCCATTTTCTCTAATAAATGATCCGACTCTCGCGAGATACCATCTTTAATTCTACGTCTTAATTTTGATCCTTTTTCTGGTGCTAATAACATGCCAGCTGCTGCTCCTAATGCTGCCCCAGCAAGTACAGCTAATAATCCGTTTCCTAAATTGTTGTTTGCCATAATAATTCTATTTTTGGTTATTAGATTAAATACAATAATAATAACATTAAAGCCTTGTACTTTAGTATACTGTTTTTAAACATTAACTTTTTGATAACCAATTTTTAAGAGTCTTAATCTGTATGAATTTGATACAAACACAAACTATTTTTGATACAATATATCCAATCCCGGAAGCTTCGGTTGTGTTAATTAAAGACGATATTGAACCTGTTTTTTATAAAAAAGGTGAAGTGATTTTTGAAGCAGGTAAAATAGAAACCAATATTTATTTTATTAAAAAAGGAATCGTAAGAGCTTATGCTTATCATAACGACCTAGAAGTTACATTTTGGTTTGGTAGCGAAGGAGAAACTATTTTATCGATGAAAAATTACGTGCAACAAACCAGAAGTTACGAAAGTATTGAGGCTTTGGAAGATGTTGAGCTTTATAAAATTAGTGGTGAAAAGCTTCAAGAACTATATTTACAAGACATTTATATTGCAAATTGGGGACGTAAATTAGCTGAAATGGAATTGTTAAAAACAGAACAACATTTAATTTCACGCCAATTTAAATCGGCAACGGAGCGATACACCGAGTTGATAAATCGAACGCCTCATTTGTTACAGCGTGTAGCTTTAGGACACATTGCTTCGTATTTAGGAATTACTCAAGTAAGCTTAAGTAGAATTAGATCCGAAATGAAATAATTTTTTATCATATGTAAAAAAATATTATTTAAAACTTTCTCAACTTTGTACTATTAAATTTTGGTATATGAATTGGATTATTTTAATCATTGCAGGACTGTTTGAAGTTGGTTTTGCATCGTGTTTAGGAAAAGCAAAAGAAACATCAGGTTCTGAAATGTACATGTGGTACGGTGGCTTTTTAGTGTGTTTAACTATAAGTATGTTGTTGTTAATGAAAGCAACCGAAACTTTGCCCATTGGAACAGCCTATGCAATTTGGACTGGTATTGGAGCGGTTGGAACCGTTTTAGTGGGGATTTTTATTTTTAATGAACCTGCTAGTTTTTGGCGCATTTTTTTCTTAACTACTTTAATTAGCTCTATAGTTGGACTTAAATTTGTTGCAAATTAATTTTACGATATAAAATTTCAAAACGCCATTTCGGCGTTTTTTTTTGCTTTTTTGTAAATATTATTTATCTTTAAATTAATAAAATAAAAGAAATAATGAATAATATTAAACTTCCTAATCAATGTCCGGCTTGTGATGAAACTTTAGTTGTCACGCAGCTATGTTGCGAAAGTTGCCAAACAGTTATTCAGGGAAAATACATTTTGCCTCAATTTTTACAACTTTCGGTCGAGGAACAAAGTTTTATCTTACAGTTTTTTACAACAAGCGGTAGTTTAAAAGAAATGGCAAACCAATTAGGAATAAGTTATCCTACAGTTCGAAATCAGCTAGATGATATCATTTCTAAAATAAATTCTATAAAAAAATAAGGTATGATTAAATTATTAAATCCGGTAAAGTATTTTGCAGAAAAAACATTGTTAACAGCCAATTTGGTACTTTTTTCTGTAGGTACCATTCTTGCAATTTTGTTTAAAGTACGATTTGATGGGGTGTTGGATTTACATTTTATGCCATTTAAAGCTCCAATAATAAGCTTAACTGATAACATCGTTAATATTGTATTGTTAGCCTTTATGCTGTTTATTTTAGGAAAAAATATAAATCCTAAAACGCGAATGGTTGATTGTTTAAACACAGCTTTTGTTTGTCGAATTCCGATGTATTTGCTCAGCTTTTTAAATATTTCGGGAGGAATGTCGATTTTATCAAGCAGAATAATTGAGAATTTAAAAATTGGAAATTTTGAATTTACTTCGATACAATATTTTTTTATAATTCTTATCGCTACGGTTTCAATCTTAGCAATTGTCGTAAAAACAATTTTACTTTTTAACGGTTTTAAAGTAGCAAGTAATGCTAAAACCACAAAGCATTACGTTCTGTTTTTTGTTGGATTAATCGTGGTAGAAATCTTATCTAAAATCATTTTATCAAAAGTATAATTTTATTCAAACAAAGGCACGTTTCAGGTTTTGTAAACTTGCTTATCTAAACATAAATATGTGAAAATACATGCTTTCACGCAAAATATAAAAATATGAAAGTAACATCATTATTGATTGCCAGCTTTGTATCGTGTACTGCTTTTGCTCAATCTTTTACGGGGACATGGAACGGAGAGTTAAAAGTTCAAAACATGAAACTTAAAGTCGTTTTTCATTTAAAATCGGAAAACGACAAATGGTCCGGAACTATGGATAGCCCAGATCAAGGGGCTAAAAATATTCCTATTCAAAAAGTACAAGTGAAAAAAGATAGTGTTTTTATTTCTGATAGCCGAATTTCAATGAATTATAAAGGAAAATTGGTTAACGATCAAATTTTAGGAAAGTTTGAGCAAGGTATTTTTATTACCAATTTAGACTTAAATAAAGGCGAAGTAAAACCGCCAAATCGTCCGCAAACTCCTGTAGCTCCTTTTGCTTATAAAGCTGAAGATTTGGAAATTAAGAATTTAAAAGATAATGTAACTCTTGCTGGTACATTAACCTTACCAAATCAAACTAAAAAGGCACCTTTATTGGTTTTAATTTCTGGAAGTGGCGCGCAAGATCGCGACGAAACCTTGTTTCATCATAAACCTTTTGCTGTAATTGCTGATTTTTTTACTAAAAATGGATATGCTGTTTTTAGATTTGATGATAGAGGAACGGCAAAATCGTCGGGCAATTTTTTAGAGGCTACATCGTTTGATTTTGCGAATGACGTTGATGCTATTGTTACTGAACTTGCTAAACGAGCGGACATAAATGCTAAAAAAATTGGGTTGATTGGTCATAGCGAAGGCGGAATCGTTGCTGGAATTACAGCAGCTAAAAACAAAAAAGTTTCATATATTATTTCTTTGGCTGGTCCTGGCGTAAGTGGTAAAGATATTTTAGAGCTTCAAAGTTATTTGATAGGAAAAGAAATGGGATTGCCTGAGGAGCAATTGCAACAAGCTAAAAAATCCAATTTAATGTTATACGATTTTATTATGGCCGAAAATTGGACCGATTTTAATACATGTGCTAACAATGTAATTGATAAGTATAAATTAGAACAGCCAGAAATAGCTAAGTTTAAAAATGAGGAACTTATGGATCAAATTGTACCTAAAAATGCAAAATGGTTCAAAACGTTTTTAGAGACAGATCCTAAAGCATATTATCAACAATTAAAAATCCCAGTATTGGCATTAAATGGTGCAAAGGATATTCAGGTAAGTGCAGACCAAAATATTACAGCTTTACAAACTGTTTTTAAAAATAAAAAAAGCGCGAGCAAAGTTTATCCAAATTTAAACCATTTGTTTCAAAATGCTAAAACGGGAGCAACTAGCGAATATGGTGAGATTGAAGAAACTTTTTCGGAACAGGTTTTACATGATATTTTAAATTGGTTAAATCGTTTTAATTAATTTTTTGTTAAAATTAAAATATAGCATACTTTTTGCTCTGTATACCGAGTCGATATTATAAATCAGATTATTATGAAAAAAATTAAATTATTAGGATTTTTGATGGTTGCTTTGGCGTCTTCATTATCATTTGCGCAAAAGGCTAAAAATCTTAAAATGTATATTAAACCAAATACTGTATCGTGCACTGGTGTTGCGCCAATGGAATGTATGCAAGTAAAACTTTGTAATGAAAAACAATACAATCTTTTTTATGATAAAATAGAAGGCTTTAATTACGAAAAAGGTTACGAATATAAATTGAAAGTAAAGCGTACAGAAGTTGCAAATCCAGCAGCTGATGCTTCTAAATACAAATACCAATTAAAAAGAGTAATTTCTAAAAAAGCTGTAGTTGTGGAAAGTTTTGTAAATCAAAAAATGTTTTTATCTAAATTAAACGGAAAAAACATTGAAACCAAAAGTGTTTATGTTACTTTTGATTTAAATACCAATACTTTATACGGTAATAGCGGTTGCAATCATTTTAATATTGCTATTGAAAAAGATAAAAAAGGTTTGTATCACACTAAGTCTGGAATTGGAACTTTAATGGCTTGTGATGAAGCGGTAATGAAATTAGAACAAGAATTTATGACTGCTTTACAAGACAAAAAATTCAAAATAAAACAGACAGAAAATAAAGTTGTATTTGAAAATCAAAACAAAGAAACTATTGTATTCTCTATCCCAACAACTCATGATATTCTTTCCTTTATTGACGGGAAAAATTGGAAATTAATTCAGTTAGAAAACGTGAGTAAGGATTATGACAAAGCGTTTATTACGTTTGATGTAAAGAATAATCGTGTGAACGGAAATGCAGGTTGTAATAACTTTTTTGGTGGTTTTTCGGTTAAAGAAGATAAAATTTCATTTTCTCAATTAGGAATGACACGTATGGCTTGCCCTAATGAAAAAGGTGATGTTGAAAATAAAGTGGTTAAATATTTAAATGCTACTGATTTACGATTTGATGTTGCGGATCAAACCTTAAACATTTATCAAGGAGATCGATTGGTTTTAATGTTTGCAATTTCACAATAATTATAAAAAAATGAGGCTATAAAGCCTCATTTTTTATTTATTTTAAAACAATAACATTTCGATTTAATTCTAAAAAATTCTCCTTTTCTAAAACTTTTAATAATCTTGAAATCACCACACGAGAAGTATTTAGCTCGTAGGCAATTTCTTGGTGTGTTTTATTTATAGTTCTCGATTTATTTACACTTGCCACCTCAATCAAATAATTTTTTAAACGATTATTTGTGTCATTAAAAGCCAAATTATCAATTGCTCGTAACATTTCGTCTAATCGGTCCTGATAACTTGTAAAAACAAAACTTCTCCACGATGCGTATTTTGCAATCCAAGCATCCATTTTAGTAACCGGAACAAAAATTAATTCACCATCGGTTTCTGCGATAGCTCTAATTTCACTTTTTTTATTACCTAAACAACACGCCATTGTCATGGCACAAGTATCACCGCGTTCTAGAAAATACAAAAGTAGTTCGCCTTCATCAAAATCTTCTCGCATAATTTTAATTGCGCCCTTTAAAAGTAAAGGCATGCCAATAATTATTTGCTGAAAGTCGATAAGCATATCATTTGCTTTAAATTGCACCAGTTGTCCAACTTCTGCGATTTCCTGAACCAATTCAGCCTCAAATTGATTTGCATAAAACTCCTGTATTTTTTCGATTGTAACCATATTAATGTGGAAGTTTATCTTTAATAATTCCGTAAATATAAGTACCTAATAACGCACCAATAATAACAATTAGCATTTGCCAAATACCAGCACCAACTAAAACGAACATTGGTCCAGGGCAAGCTCCTATTAAAGCCCATCCTAATCCAAAAAATATTCCACCAATTAAGTATCTTGCTACTGATTTTGTTTTAGGAGTAATGACAATTGGTTGGCCATCAAAATCTTTTTTCTCAGATTTTTTTATCCAAAGTGTGCCTAAAACACCTACAAAAAGCGCGCCTCCCATAAATCCATACATATGAAAAGATTGGAAATGGAACATTTCGTAAATTCGAAACCACGACGCTGTTTCGGCTTTATACATAACAATTCCGAATGCTACGCCAAGTAATAAGTATATTAAATTTTTCATACGATTATCCAAAAATTAAAGGAAACAATAAATGCGCCATAACTAAACCGCCAATAAAAAAACCAATAACGGCAATTAACGACGGAAGCTGAAAGTCACTTAATCCGGAAATGGCATGGCCTGATGTACAACCGCCCGCATAGCGTGTACCAAAACCAGCTAAAATCCCTCCAGCTAATAAAATTATAACGTTTTTAAACGATAATTCACCAAAAAGTTCAGTTGGTGCGTATGCTTTACCAGCACTATTAAAACCTAACGCCTGTAAATCTGTAATTGTTTGTTCAGAAATTGCAGGAATTTGGTTGTTTGATAAAAAGTGATATGCTACAAAACCGCCTAAAACGGCTCCAACTAAAAATAAAAAGTTCCATTTTTGAGTTCTCCAATCGAAATCAAAAAATTCACAAGTTTTACCAGCACCTAATGCCGAACAAATGGTTCTGAAATTTGATGAAAAACCAAAGCTTTTACCACTTAAAATCAACAATAGCATTATTAAACCTATTAATGGTCCGCCTACATACCACGGCCAAGGTTGCATTATAAAATCCATAAAAAGTAATTTTAAAAGCGAATATCTACATAAAATCCCAAAGAGCAAAATATATACAAAGTATAAACAGCATAATTTGAATTCCTTTCAAATTTTTGTAGATTTAGTTCTATGAATTACATTTCCTAAAATATTATCGCCATCGGCGGAAACGTGGTGAAATTCATCAATTGCCACTAAACAATCGTTAAAATCTGTTTCTTGCAAACCTTCAAAAGCAAAACGCAAAGTGGC
>CANRKI010000060.1 GCA_947631175.1 uncultured Flavobacterium sp. | reverse complement strand
TTTCTTGCCATAAAAAATGCCCCCAAAAGTGTCTAACTTTTTGGGGGCAGTGTACTTTCGCCTACTTTTTCTTTTTATTATAATAGTAAATACCATAGGCAACTACTGCTAAAAATACTACGGGTAAAAACGAGCCAATTAATACGCCTGTTGCATAACCGTTATCGGGTGCATTACTAATTTTTTCCTCAATATTTACTTGAGTAAGTGCAATAATTAATGTATTCATTTTATTTATTTTTAAACGTGTTCAATGCTTTTACGGTAAAGTCAGAAAGTACTAATTTTCCAGAAATTGCAGCTCTTTCAACTAACAGCTCGTCCCAATTCTCTGTATTTTCCCACAAAACTTTTTTCATTTCAATTAAACCTTCTGGGTTATAATTTGCTAATTGTTTTGCGTACTGATTTAAATACGAATCCATTTCTGTTTCATTATCAAAAATACGATCGTACAATCCTTTTTCTAAAGCCCATGTTGTCGACTTCCACTCTGTTGGTTCCAAAGTCATTTGTGCCATAGCATTTTTACCAATCTTTTTGCTTACAACAGGTTCAATTACAAATGGACCAATTCCTATTGCAATTTCAGAAAGTTTTATACTTGCATTTTGAGTTGCCACCGAATAGTCACATGCAGAAATTAATCCAACACCACCACCAACGGCCTTACCTTGTACTCTTCCTATAATTATTTTATTGCTTTTGCGCATTGCATTGATAACATTTGCGAATCCCGAAAAGAAATATTTCCCTTGCTCTAAACTAGCAACAGCCAATAATTCATCAAAAGAAGCACCAGAACAAAATACCGAATTTCCTTCGCTTTGTAAAATGATAACTGTCACATTGTTGTTGGAATTTAATTTTTCGATTGACTCTTTAAGTTCTTGAAGCTGGCTACTTGTGAAAGAGTTTTTTGCGGGATGGAAAAAAGTAATAGTTGCAATTTTATCTGCAATGCTGGTTTCTACAAAAGAATTCATATTTTTTTACGTTTGCTTATTGTAAGCTAATTTACACTTAAAACCATTCCTATTTTAGTTTTATTATAAAAAATGTAGTTTGATTATAAATTCAGTATGTATTTTATGATTTATATTTACGAAAAACGTATATTTGTGTTAGCCCAATCCAATATTTATTTTTTAAAGAAAACCTATAACTCAACAACTTATGCTTAACCCTTGTATAAAAATTTTATGCATCATCTCCCTAATGATGCTAACAAGCAATTCATTCTCACAAGAAGGAATTGGTATAGGGACTGCTAGCCCAAAAGCCCTATTAGATGTTTATAGTGACAATGCCAATAAAGGAGGAATATTAATTCCTAGATACGCTGCTATTGATCTTTCCGAGTTAAATTTAACAGCTGATCACAACTCCATGCTGGTTTACATTAACACGCCTAATCCATCACCACTACCTGGAGTTACCGAATACATGGATTCCCCTGGTTTTTATTACTACAATCATAATTTATTAAAATTTGTAAAATTAGATGGAAAATCAGAAAAAGGATGGCGTATTAATGGAAACTCAGATATCACAGATCAAAATTTTATTGGAACTACAGATCAAAACCCTATTCGATTTAAAGTAAACAATCAATCATTTGGTGCCTTTGCTACAAAAAACAATATAGCTATTGGTTTAGAATCTTTAAATAATGGCTTACTAGATACAAGTACAGCGGAACAAAATATAGCATTAGGCCGTTTTGCTTTAACAAATTTAGCTATTGGAAGATACAATATTGGTTTAGGTACACGAGCTTTAGAGCATGCTACGAACACAAACCAAAATGTTGCATTAGGATATGAGGCATTAAATAGCGTGAACGGTGCTAATACAGGATTTAATGTTGCACTAGGTTATCAAGCTTTAAAAAATGGTGTTACAATTTTAGATAACGTTTCGGTTGGTCGTTCTTCATTATCGAATTTAACAGATGGAGTAAGTAATATTGGATTAGGAAGACAAACTTTAGAAAAAGCAATTAACACTTCATATAACATAGGTGTTGGACTTAAAGCGTTACAAAATATAACAACTGGAGATAGTAACATCGCTATAGGTTATAACGCTTTAGAATCGATAACAAGTGGAGAAAGAAATATTGCTATTGGAAGCGGAAGCTCTAGAACTCTAGCTACTGGAAATAACAATATTACCATTGGTGCTAATAATAATTTGGGGAGTACAGACATCTCTAACAATGTTACTATAGGAAACAGCGACCACGTAAATTACAGAATGTGGACAAACGGTTGGGTTACGGTTTCGGATCAGTCGTTAAAGAATTCGATTACGGAAATTCCTGTAGGTTTAAATTTTATAAGAAGTCTTAGACCTGTTGAGTATATTTACAACAACGAAACTAATCAGTCTAAAACATTTGGTTTTATTGCACAAGACGTTAACGATGCTGTAAAAAAATCAAACCTTAAAAACGTTGGAATTGTACAACAGTTTGATCAAAATATTTTAGGTTTAAGAATGAATGATTTTATTCCTGTTTTAACAAAAGCAATTCAAGAACAACAAACGATTATTGAAAAGCAACAAGCCGAAATAGATACTCTTAAAAAAGAAATGGATGAGATTAAAAAATTACTTTTAAAAAAATAAAATAGATTAAATCATATTAGAAAAAAGCTCGCAACTGTACGCTACCCGTGTGTATAGTCTGCGAGTTTTCTGATTTTCGGCCACTGTAATTTATATTTAAATCCAAATAAGTAGTCAAGTTTCGCTGCAATAACAATCGCCAAGTCATATTTTTTCCTGGCATCAAACTCTCAAGCATAGTAAAGCCAGCTGCGCTTAAATTATTTCCATAAAATGTATTGGTCAAATAGTTAAACTCCCCGTTCACAGTATATTTTTGTGCATTCGAAAAATTAAAATTTGTATACAATTTATGCTGTTGCAAAGTTTCTAACCCTGTCCATATATTATCTACTTCTTTATATAAATATCCAAAATTTAAAGACGCATTGTTGTTAAACAAATAACCAATTTTTGGACCCAAGGTAAAGCCTGTTAATTTAAAGTTTTTACTCGCATAGTTTTCTGATTCGTTTGTTTGGTCAATATTACTAACAAAACCTTCTAACAGCCATAATTTTTGTATCAAATGTGTGTATTGTATTTGATGATTTTGTGTAGCAATTTGCTGACTTCCTACAGAAAGTAAGGTTTTCGCTTTGTTTTTTTGATAAGTATATGTTACCGAATGGTGTTGCTTCCCTCGATTATAAAACAAGGCATTACGCAAATTAGTTTGCAAACCAGCCAAATACTCCTCTTTAGTATCAAACGGATTTAAATTAAGTGTTGTACCTTGTTTAAATGTTTTTTGATCTAAAAGAAGCGACGTTTGATTATAGAATTTTGATAAAACCTTAAGTCCTTTTCTCGAATCATTTATAAATCTATTAAAATTAAAAGTCAACGATTGTGATATTCTGTTTTGATGTGTTCGCAAAAAAACTTGATTTGGCAAATAAACGCGAACATATTTGGCTAAGTCTGGATAAGTTGCTATTTCAAACTCTTCTAATTCTTGAATTCCATTATTGTTATAATCAATCCACATATACGTTCCTTGCGTAGGTTCCACCTCTAAATAAGTAAATTCTTGTTGGGCAATACTTCCCGATGAAGTTTCGTAAGCTGTACTTATTTGAATAAGCTGTTTAAAATATTGATCGTTATATACAATTCTAGAGTTTAAAGAAGGCTCGGTAGCGCGATCATCTTCGTAAGTCAACGTTCGGTAATTGGCATAAAAGCTCAAGTCTGATTTTTCGGTCTGAACCAGTCTAGAATCTAAATAAAAAGAATTGGATTGATTTACACGATTTAACTTTCCTGAAACTAGCGAATCATTCACTCTAAAAGTATAGCCTAATTCGGCATAAATATTATCTTTTTCACCACGACCAACAAAAGCACCAACCTCAGCAAAACGTTGCGATAAATTAGTAAGTAAAGTTGTTGCTTTATCTTTTTGCTGATTGTCCTCCGCATTTAATTTAAAACCAACCCAATTTTTATCTTTACTATATTTTAAAGTAGAATAATTACGTAGAAAGTTAGAAGAAGTGTTATTTCCAGAGGTTGTTAAATAATTTAAATTTTGAGTTAACTCAATTTTTTTAGATTTTAAATTAGCGAATAAACTTTGTTTATATCCATTAAAGTTTCCTGCTAAATTTAAGTGATCGAACTGATAAGTTATACTTCCCAATTGGTTTAATTGATATTTTAACCCTGCTGTAATTCGCTTTTGGTTGGCATCTAAAATCAACTCGTCAATATTCCAATCACGAGTAAACTCAATATTATACAAACGTTCAACGGTTTTAAAATTTTGCTCAACATAATCAAAAGTAGCAAAAGCAGATAGTGTATTTTTTGCTTGATGCAAAACTTTATCACCTTCAAATTTAATAGCTAAACCTTTATTATTTTCATCATCGATATCAGAATACAAGTTTAAATCATTGTTTGAAACTGCAATTTCTGTATTGATATTTGTTTTTTGATTGGGAGTATAAGCTCCAACCACAGTTGCAATTTGTAATTTTGTAGGAGCTATTAATTGAGTTGTAGGATTATAATCACCTAAATTATCTCCCACAAATTCATAAATTTTTCCGATAGCCTGATTACTTAATAAATTATAACGCCCAGCGTTTGCGCCAACATACGAAAATTTAACTTGGTAAAGCGTTTGAGTTGCATCATTAGAATATTCAAAAACCTCTTGGCCGTTGATGATATTTTTTTGGTATAGAATTTTATTTTCTGAATACGAATCTTCATAAGCCGACGGACCTTGCATTAAGCTGCTATCGTCACCTGCTTGTTTTAATATTTGAACTTGATCTTCGGATAAATTTTGTTGTAAAGGCTGATTTTTAATATCATTTTCAGAATATAAATAAGCACCTATATTCCATTTTTTTGCCGTGTGATGAATACCGTCATACGTTATAAATCTAGAAAAATTTCGTTCAGAATATTGATATTCGATTACAATTCGCATCTCTGAAGTAATTGGGAATTTTGGTGTAAAGCGAACCTCTCCGGCATTGTAATCGATTATATAATCATGATCTTCGCCACGAGTAAGTAAGATTCCGTTTACATAAACGCGCTCCGAACCCGAAATTACTAAAACATACAACTCATTATTCGAGCCACGAAGTTTATACGGACCTTGGTTTCCCTCCTGCCCTACAAATTGACTTTTAGAATAATTACCACGCACAAAAGCTCCAGACAAAAACACATCTGTTTTTGAATCTTCATCACCCAAATTAAATCCAATAGCTAAACCTTGAACTTTTTTATTGAAATTTAAAAACCTTGTTTTTCGATTTTCTAAAAATAAATCTCCAGCTCTAATATTCCATTTATCCGAAAATAACTCTAAAAATATTTGGTCAAATTCATCTAATTTTTGAGAATATCCACCATCCTGAATTGGAATTCCGGTATCTTGTAAACTAGCTCGAATACTTACTTTATCGCTTAGTTTACCCGTAATTTGTAAATCTAAACTCGAGTTAGTCACAGCATTTTGGTTATTACCTACGGTAACGCCACGTGTTATACTTCCCATGGTTGTTAAACCATCAAAAGGTTTAAAGTTCGCTCTAGCATCATCTTGCAAATGCAATCGTTTTAATCCAGATTGATCCTCAACAATTCGATCTGTATTGTAGTACGAATAACGTTTGGTTAAAAATGAAGGGAATTTTTGATACGAAACAAGTAAAGTATCTGTTATTGGAGTTTTAAATTCAATTTCGGCCGTTTGGTAATTAACTTTATAATGTGATGTATCAATAGGCTGTTGTTGTTGATTTAAAATTTTAAAACCATATACTTGTATGGCAGTGCTATCAATTTTAATAATTTCATTTTGTTTGGGAATAATTTTTTTTTGTTGCGCTGTATTTTGTTGAGAGTAACTAGTACAAACAAAGCATAATAGGCAGATAAAAAAAAGCTGTTTAAGTTTCATGAGCTAAAAAAATCTATCAAAAATAGTGTTTAATAGCTTTATTAAAAAGAAATCTTACTAACGTAGCAAAAAAAAACGTAGCTCAACATTATTAAGCTACGTTTTTCTTCAAATAGATATTTACTATTTAATCTCTGCGTTTAATTCTTTTATTAAAAAAGGAACATCAACTTGGTCAATTTTTAAATTAATTTTTAGGTCTTTCCCTAAATTATAAAGCTCTAAACGGCCTTTACGTATAGGGAACATTCCTGTTTGTCCTTTACAAAAGCAATGTCTTTCGTAAAACATTGTTAGATTCGACAATTCAAAATCTTCAATTATCAGTTCAGGAATATTATTTCTAATTTCAAAAACAATTCTTTCAGTATGAATTCCATCTTCGAGACCATCTGCAGATTTGCTTTTGTATTCGTACATGATTACTGATTTTTCTGCATCAAAGGTCATGTCGTAATATGATTGTCCAATTCCATCTGTTTGAATTTGTAATGATGAATTTTGAAAAACATATAATTCACAAATTCCATTTTCTGGACATTTTGATTTTACTAATGTTTTATAATCTGTGCCTTCTTTAGAGTCTAAAAAAGTTTTTGCGGCAGAACATGATCCTAAAACAACAACTAATAATATAAAAAGTAATGGTTTATTCATAAGCCTTATTATTTTCCGTTAAAACTGTTCATCGTATTACCTAATCCTGCTAAAGCAAAAGATTTAATAACCTCACAACTTAGTTCTAATCTTTCTGGCATCAATTCTAATTCTTGATCAGACCAATTTCCTAAAACATAATCTACTTGTTGTCCTTTTTTAAATTGATCGCTGATACCAAATCTAAAGCGTGGATATTCGGTTGTATTTAAAAGAAGTTGAATATTTTTTAATCCATTGTGTCCGCCATCACTACCTTTAGGTTTGATACGAATTGAGCCAAAAGGTAGGTTTAAATCATCAGTAACAACTAAAATATTATCTTTTTCAATATTTTCTTTATCCATCCAATATTGTACAGCTTTACCACTAAGATTCATGTAAGTGTTTGGCTTTAATAAAAGTAATGTTCTGCCTTTTATCTTAAGTTCTGCTAATTGCCCAAGTTTAACAGTTTGAAATTCAACATTTTCATTATTTGCTAAAAAATTTAGCACCTTAAAACCAATGTTATGTCTGGTATTTACATATTCTGGGCCAATATTTCCTAATCCAACAATTAAAAATTTTTTCATTTTAAAGTATTCTTTGTGTATGCTCTTTTGTTTATTGAACACAATATCATACAATAATATAAAAGTTCAAAATATAATTCACATAATTTAACTATTTATAAACAAAAAAACACCAGCATAAAGCTGGTGTTTTCTTAGTTTGTATAGGGATGCAGGAAAAATTATTTTTTCTTTCCTTTTGCAGCTGATTTTTCTGCTTTTGCAGCTTCTTGAGCAGCTTTCATTGCAGCACGAGAAATTCTTACTTGCGCGATAACAGTGTTATCTGGGTGTAATAATTTAAAGTTTGGTGTCTCTAATTTAGTAATGTATAATTTATTACCCATTTCTAATTCAGTAACGTTAGCTTCAACAAAGTCAGGTAAGTTAGCTGGTAAAGCTTTCACTTTTAATTTACGTTGGTTTAAACGTAAAACACCACCTGCTAATACACCTTTTGCTGATCCTACAACTTTAACTGGTACTTCCATAGTGATTTCTTTATCAGCATGTAATTGATAGAAATCAATGTGTAAGATTTTGTCTGATACTGGATCAAATTGTAAATCTTGTAATACAGCTTCAAAAGTTTTTCCTTCTAACTCAATTACAACAGTGTGTACGTTTGGAGTATAAACTAAATTTTTGAATGCTTTTGCTTCAGCAGCAAAGTGTACTGGTTGTTCTCCTCCGTATAACACGCAAGGTACCATTCCAGCATTACGTAAGGCCTTAGTCGAAACTTTACCTACGCTTTCTCTTTCAGATCCTTTGATCGTAATTGATTTCATTTGTGAAATATTTAAAATTAATAAATTACATTATAAATTTACCTGATATCGAATTGTTATTCTGTACCATATGCATTACATCTGCAAATAAAGGAGCACAAGAAAGTACTTTTATTTTAGGTGATTGCTTTTTTAATGGAATAGAATCTGTTACGATTAATTCAGATATTTGAGAGTTTTCAATTCTCTCGTATGCATCGCCAGATAAAATAGCGTGTGTACATATTGCTCTAACGCTTAATGCACCACGTTCAATCATCATGTCTGCAGCTTTGGCTAATGTACCACCAGTGTCGATCATATCATCAACTAATACTACATTTTTGCCTGTAACGTCA
This sequence comes from uncultured Flavobacterium sp., assembly GCA_947631175.1. Lineage (GTDB taxonomy): Bacteria > Bacteroidota > Bacteroidia > Flavobacteriales > Flavobacteriaceae > Flavobacterium. Next base: position 6,023 of record CANRKI010000060.1, on the reverse strand, counting down.
CCTATTAGTTCCATCTTTTCGATCACGTTTGCTTTTTTGCGTTGCTTATAACAAATAACTACATCAGATTGTAAGTATTTAGAATAAGCATATGCTCTTTTAGAACCTCCCATATCTGGAGATGCTATTGTTAAATTATCTAACCCTAAGCTTTGTAAATAAGGTAAGAAAATTGTTGAAGCGAATAAATGATCTACTGGCTTTTCGAAAAAACCTTGAATTTGATCGGCATGCAAATCCATAGTCATTATACGAGTTGCTCCTGCTGTTTCAAGCAATTTTGCAACTAGCTTCGCTCCTATTGGAACTCTTGGTTTATCTTTTCTGTCTTGACGTGCCCAACCAAAGTAAGGAATCACAGCTGTGACGTGTCTTGCCGAGGCGCGTTTAGCGGCGTCAATCATTAATAATAATTCCATTAGGTTATCAGACGATGGGAACGTTGAGCAAACTATAAATACTCTAATTCCACGTATTGACTCTTCAAACGAAGGCTGAAATTCTCCATCACTATAAGTATGCATAGATACTTGACCTAATTGTATCCCATAGTGTTTAGATATTTCTTGCGCCAAGTGTAAACTTTGTGAACAAGCAAAAATTTTTGCTTCTGGCTCAATGTAAGACATCTAATAAATTGTTTTGTAGTTAGTTATGTTGTGTTGTTGTATTCGGAGTGCAAATTTATAAATTATATTTCATATTTATATGATTTTTTTTGTTTTTTTCATTGTATTTTTAAATCATATCTATTACATTTGCTACGCACATTAGTTAAGCCTGAGTGGCGGAATTGGTAGACGCGCACGACTCAAACTCGTGTTCCTCGGAGTGCGGGTTCGATTCCCGCCTCAGGTACTTAAACCCTTATAAGCATTTGTTTATGAGGGTTTTTCATTTAAAACACTTTTATTCATAACGCCTTTTTCACGAGAAATTGCATTGTTTTATAAAAATTTCATCTTCATTATAAAATAATACGCACATCATATAGTTTTATATATTGTAAATATGAAAAGGAGTCTTATAAAGATATATCTTCTACTTACACTTAAAGTTTCTAGATTTTTAAATAATTAAATTTTTCAATTTGAATATGAAGTTACACGAAATTGAAAGGGTTAAAACAATCTCTCAACATGATTTCTTTAACAATTATGTAAAAAAACAAAAACCAGTTGTAATTGAGCAATTAACTACAGATTGGCCGGCTTACCAAAAATGGCATCTAAATTATATTAAAGATATTGCTGGAGATAAAATTGTACCATTATACGATGATAGACCCGTTAAAGCAGAAGATGGATTTAACGAAGCTCACGCTAAAATGAAAATGAGTGATTACATCGATTTGCTACAGAAAGAACCTACAAATTATAGAATATTTTTGTATAATATAATGAAAGAAGTGCCAAAACTAAAGGATGATTTTATCTGGCCTAAAATTGGATTAAACTTAGTGAAGCAACTACCAATGTTGTTTTTTGGCGGAGAAAACTCAAAGGTTTTTATGCATTTTGATATTGACTATTCTAATATTTTGCACTTTCATTTTCATGGTGAGAAACAATGTGTTTTGTTTGCACCAGATCAAACAAAATATTTATACAAAATTCCGCATGCATTAATCTCGAGAGAAGATATTGATTTTGATAACCCAGACTACCAAAAATTTCCGGCTTTAAAACAAGCACAAGGTTACATTTGTAACTTAAAACACGGAGAAATGCTTTACATGCCCGAGGGATACTGGCATTATATGAAATACTTAACACCCGGATTCTCTATGAGTTTACGAGCTTTTCCTAGAAAAGTAAAAAACTTAGCTCATGCGGCTTTTAATGTTTTTATTATGCGCCATTATGATAATTATATGCGAAAAAAACGTGGTCAAAATTGGATTGATTGGAAAAATGAAGAAGCAATTAGGCGTACACATGCTAGCTTAAATATTAAATAAAAAAACAGGGAACAATTAAATTGCTCCCTGTTTTCATTTAAAACGTATTATAACTTTTGACACTAAAAACTAATAGATATATTTTTTAGTTATTAGTTGTCCATTTTCTAATTCTATATATAAAATTAATCCAGCGTTATTTTTCTGAACATTAGAAAGTAAAATTTGACGATCTGTTTTTGTAACCTTGTCAACTAATCTTCCTAAAACATCATAAACAGCAACAGATTTTATATTTTGAGTTGATGCTTGAACTGTTAAAGTGTTATTTCCAAAAACTAAAACATCATTAATCAATTCTGTATCTGGTAACGATAATCTGCTATTTACGTATTTAATTACAAATCGATCTTCAAACCTTCCTGCAGTACTACTAAAATTATAGTTTCCTGATTTTAAGTTATGAGTTATTTGTAGTTCACGATCTTCAATATAAATTTCCTGCGTTTCGTTTTCTAATTCTCCTTCAACAAAAGCAAGATTTATTACATAGTTTCCTGCTTGTTTAATGTTGATTCCTAACGGAACAATGTCTTCTGGATTAAAAGGCAATTGACGTCCTTGAATTGAAAATCCGTCCACCGAACTAGTTGTTAAAGAATAGATATCCGTATCTAATTTTTTAGCTTTTACAGCATCATTTAAATTATCTAATCCGTTTGTTGCATTATTTACATATCCTACTAAAATTCGATTTATAAATTGATTTGTGTTTGAATCAACTTTAGCTAAATCAATCCATAATCGAGATTCCGGTTGATTTGCCGTTCTGTAAAAAACCGAATTGTTGTGGTTTTTAGAACGCATTTGATTGGTGAATTCTACCGTTGTTCCTGATGGAACCTCATCTAACATAGTAACAAAAAATCCTTGTGCAGCACCAATACTTCCGTTAAACGTACCAGGTCCAGCAGTTGAACCAGATAAATTATAAATTAAGAAGGAGTTTCCGTCGTAATTTAAATCATAATTTCCGTAAAAAGGATCAGCATTTAAGCTTGATAAACCACTGTTAATCCATAAATCTAAATGCCCTTGTATAACGCCATTATTATGAATTAAAAATTCGTTTGCTGATATAGCAGAAGGATACGGATTACCAATTAAGTTATAATTATCATCCCATTTAGATACATAAATATTATTTAACGAATTTAAATAGTCTGCACCATCAAAATCACCTCTTTGCATTGGTAACGATACAATACCGTTATTTGGAACGCCCGTAAATGTTGCTGTAAACTCTTGCGCTGTAGTAGCCGAAAAATTGTTTGGAGCTGTTATTGCATATCCTTTTCCAATTGTCATAGCACCAAGCGGGTTTATCCAATTTCCATAAGTACCATACGCTGAATTTACCGTAGGAACCCATTCGTAAATTCTGTTTGGTAAAGTATTAGGACTTAAAGCGTATGTATTCGCCGTTTGAACCGGAGTTGCATAGTGCGAATAATCCCATTTTTTATAGCTTGTTTTACGATCTAAAATGATATTTCCGGTATTAACTGCATTGTTATTTACTTGCACTAATTGCCCTTTATCATCAACTTTTAAAACTCCATTGTTTGTAATCGCATTACTTACTAAAACATAATTATTTGTACTAATAGTTAATGTTTTATTTGGATGAACTATTAAATTTCCGTCGGTCTCAAACTGACCAGAAACTTCGGTCGTCAAATCATTTTTTAATTCTAAATTATTAAATCGTTCAACACCATTATTTATTTGTGCTGTTATAATTTGTGGATTCGATCCGTTTAAAATAACAGTTCCTTGTAACTGATTAAAACCATCTGTAGTTGATTCGTTTGTCCAATTTCCAGAAAGGTTTAAAATACTTGTTGAAGTAGGCATCGAAAGCGAAGCTCCATCAACAATCATCAAATTGTTAGCTAAAGCTCCTGTTGGATAGTCCTGATTTGTATGGTAAATTACTGGATTATGTGTTTGAGCACCAATATAAACATCTGTTGTTTGCCGTGGCACGCGCATATCATCCCAATTTCCACAATTAAACCAATCATCTTCAGAACCAATTACGCCACCAAGCCATTTTCCTGATTGTGGTAAATAATTTAAATCAATATTAAAACATCTTCCTGCTTTATTGGCTTGTATACTTGACGAATCAAAAGAATAACGTCCGGTTCCTAAAAACCAATTATCAACATTATTACCAATTGATAAAATGATTTCGCGTAAAGTAGCCAACCCGTGATTTGCAGTATTTTTATAATAACCTGTTGAGGCATTTGAACTAACGTGTCTTACGTTGAAACATTTTAAAACCTCGGGTAATCTTGACACACGATCTCCATTAGCTCCGCTACATGTATCATATAAATCTACCCAATCACTTCTATAAGTTAAACCGTGCAATAAATTACCATTTAAAAAATAGTTTGCTTGATTCTCATCTTGTACCCCATCAAAAACAAATTCACCTTGAACTAAATAAATTTGATCCGCACCACTAGATGAAAGGTTTGGAACATCATCAAAATTTAATAAAACAGAACTAAAGCTACTTGTATAATCCGAAATAACATTATTAATGGCAACATTTACTTCATTTATAATATTTGCACCAAACCCCTCTGTTTTAAATTCTAAAACCGATCCTGCTGGAATAACAATAGTACCGTTATACGTTATAGTTGCAACACCAGGAGCTGCAGAAGCAGAATCTCCACTTCCTCCCCATTTATCAGTTCTCACTCCAGCTGCAGCACCTGCTTCATATCTAGAATTTACTAGAGAAAATGAAGTTCCTGGTTTCATATCTACTAAAGTTGCTATTAAATAACCGTCTGTTGTACCACTACCATTTACTTGAGCATCAAAACCAACAAAAACTAATTCTCCTGGTTTATAAATTGTATTTACTGCATTTGGATCAATAACAGTAGCCTTTATCATAAAAGCATATGGATTATTTGCAGTATCATTAGTAGGAATTGAAACCGTATTTATGAAAGTCCCATATGAGGTTGCTGAAAAACTAACCGTGAAAGTAGCCGAGCTACTTGGAGCAATAACCGTAGCTGTTGGTTGGGTTACAGTAAACCCATTTGCATTTAATAATGCAATTGGTGCAGTTATATCTAAATCTTCTACACCTGTATTGTAAACTGTAAAAGTAACTTGTGCATTTTGACCTAAATCTAACGTTGGAAACAATGTAGAATTTGTTGATGCTACAGCTGTTGATCCGTTTGAAATAAAATTACCATTACCAAAAACAGAAATAACTGGTCCAGAAATAGGGGCACAATAAATTTCAATATTGTCTATTGTTCTTTCATGACCACCAGTAGGTCTTCTGTCAATAAATCTGATAAAAACAGTTCCCGACGGAACCAAAGCAGGTGGTATAGTAATATCTTCTTGCTCACAAGTATTAGTAATATTTGATATTGATTGAATAAGTGTGAAAGGACCATTTACTGAAGTTCCTATTTCGATATCCATTTTCCAACTAGCGATATTAGTACTTCTTTTTTTTAAAAATTTAATTTGAGAAGGATTAATTAGACCCGGAGAAACTATATTATCACCAGAGGCTTTAAAAACCATTCCTCTAGTACCTTCACAAGTTTGTCCGCCAAATGTAATCCCATTACCCGTCCATGACCCTAAATTATTATCTTCAAAATCAATTGATGCACAAGGACCAGAAGCCACCACTAATTGTGCTACACTTGACGTTACATTACCACATACATTTGAAACAAGTACTCGAAACTGTTTCCCAGAATCAGCAATTTGTGCATTTGTGAAGTTGTAATTTGCTTGGTTATTTGTACCTGGCGCAGTTACCCATGTTCCGTTTTGTAAAGTTTGCCACTGATAATTTACTCCTGTAGTATAAGAAGAAACAACTGAGAAAGTCGCTGTCGATCCAACCGTGATACTTACATTTTGTGGCTGTGTAGTAATACTGATTAACGGAGTTGGATTAGCTACAACTGATAAAGCAGATGACCAACAATTACCAGCATATCTGCGTAAATAATAAGTACCTGATGTAGCTACTGTACGATCTCCTGTAAAAGGTGTA
>CANRKI010000059.1 GCA_947631175.1 uncultured Flavobacterium sp. | reverse complement strand
CATCTAACCATTCTACCACAGCAAAATTGACAAAATATAATCCGTTGAGATTATGAAATTTATGATTTCTGCTCATTAGCTTAGGTTTTAGTTTAAGCTATTAAAAAATACTAGTTTTATAAAATAACAAACCCTACAGATTTTACTTTGTAGGGTAGATTATTGTTACTTACCACACGATTCAATCGTGCGGTAGCGGGGGTATTCATAAAAATGTGTTGGGTAGATACGAGCGTAACGAGGTTTTACCTTCTATTGATATTGCTCGTAAAATAGCTGATATTTTAGAGGTGTCTTTAGACTACCTTACAGGTAAAGAAGATGTACAAATTGATAAAGATACCAGTAGCCGTATTTTAGAAGTATCTAAGTTTGAAGAAACTGACAAAAACCATATCTTCTCTGTTATTGATGCTTTTATCGCTAAAAGGAAAATACAATCTATTTTATAATAAAACGCCAAACTGTAAAGCTTGGCGTTTTTGTTCTAAAGGCACGGATTGCAAATCCGCGCCATCGGGGTGAAAATTTGTTTCAACTTATTTATATTCATTCAATAAGGCGATCAGTATCTCTTAATGTTTTTATTAGTATTGGGTATTTATCAAAATCAATATTACTTCTACCAAGTTTATTAGATGTTCCATCACCAATAAAAAAACTAAATTCATAATACTTTAATTTAGAATTTTTAATTTTTTTAAAATCATCATATTGAATTGTATTCCAAATCGAACCATTAGATGAATATGGATTATAAAAATATCCATTCAAAACTGGAACTTTATTTATAGTGATTACAAATTGTTCGCCATTACGAAAATTAGGATTAATATCAAAAATCTTTCTTGCACCATTATTAGAAAATTTAATAGTTCCTTTTTTTGTATTGAGAGATAATATATCTTGATCAGCAATAAATGCTTTACTTTCTAAATCATCTATGGAATATTCGAAATTTGAAGCAAATATCATTTTATTACTAATTGTATCAAAAGTTGAAGGTTCCGAGAATTCACTTAGATTTATATCATTTTTTTTTATATAATTCTGTACATCTTTTAGTTCAAATCCTTCTATATTTTTTTTTCTATTTTTTAATAAATAAAATTCAATAACTTCATGATCTTTATGATTACAAGACATTATTATATTTATTAAAAAAATATAGACAATTAATTTCATTATTTTTTAATATTAAAAAGTTTATAATTATCTGGGAAATTAGTCATTTTTTGCATTTTAGATAATGTTGTAATTTCAGGCTTATCAGTTCCATTTTTAGAATAAAAGTATTTATTCCCTTTATTATCAGATCCGTAATATATAGCTGCATGTCCATCTTCAGGAAATAAAATTACTGTTTCACCAAATTTTGCATCCTTAAATGTATTAATATAAGTTAATTTATTATTTGTAAGCTTATCTTTTTCTCTATCGTTGTCAAATAATAACCCTCCTGCATTTATAGCGTTTCCCTTAAGCTCTTTCGTAGTAGTTACATACTCCCTTACTGAACCAAAACAATTATAACTTCCGTCTCCATCATCTGTTTCAGAAATAGAACGCGTTAAACGATTATTAAGTCTAACTTTATCACCTTCATAAAATTTATAATCCTTAGGCAAATTCTCACCTGTAGAATTTAACTTAAATCTATCAGAAACATCTTGAGTTGTCGTACTTAAAAATTTTGCTAGAGTTGTAGTATTATCATCCTTTTCAGCAATTAAGTTTCCATCCTCATCGGGTCTCCATTCCGCGCTCATTCCTGTTGGGTCAACCATATTTATAGGATTATTATTCACATACTGATAAGGCGTCATCGTCTCTTCAGCCAGCGGATCCACACTTAAGAAAATACTTAGTTTAGGATCGTAATAACGTGCACTGTAATAATAAAGACCTGAGGCATCGTCTAACTCTTTGGCATTAAATTTATAAACATTTTCGTAAATACTGTTATTTTGTTCGTTAAATAATTCGCCAAATGGTAAATAATTATAATAATGCGAAACTTTACCATTAGAGTCTGTTAAATACGACGAGCTGCCTAAATGGTCGGTATGGTACCACCACGTTTTAGTTACAGGTAATGGTAAAGTAAAACATGTGTTTTTAGCCTGATCTGAGGCGTTTTGTAATACCTCACAGTACGTGTCGTATTCTTCGTTAGTATCAACATTCCATTTTTCTTTAGCCATTTTAAAGAAATCCATACAATATGCATGATCACTATATTTTAAATCTCTGTAATAATTAAAGCCTTGCTCAATAATTTGATAACATTCATCTTCTGTCAAGCCACTTTCCGTTTCATCTAATGGATATGCATCATATTCTATATCTATATTTAAATTATCGTAAATATTATTTACAATAGCATTTTGTGCCACGAAAGCTTGGTCTACATTTTCGTTATTATCTGTAAAGTTAAAATTAAAATTATCTGTTAAATTTCCTATACGAGATGCAATTCGTTTAGATCCCATGTAGTAATGCTTGGTGTAGTTTTTAGGTGTAACCACAAAATTTCCGCTTGGATAATAATTATAACCAATAGTAGAATAACTATTAGAAGTAACCTCTCCGTTTTCGGAGATATTTACCTGAGATACTACTGCTTTTAACTTACGCTCACCAGCATCGTCATAAAAATGATTAGATAAATTTCCGTCGTTATAAACCCCTAATAAACGATTTTGTTCGTCCCAATACATTGCTTTTATCAAATGGGCACCTGTTGTATTATTTTCTCCTTCGAAATCTAAAAACTCACGAGTCATATTTCCGTTAGCATCGTAGCTATAAAAATATTGAGAATCTACATATTCCTGATTCATTTTTGCTACAGATGTCACAGCATTTGGATGCGAGGTACCATCGTAACTGTACACGTAATTATAATTAAGATTTTCTACATCGTTATTACCTGATGCGGTTTGATTTTTTAGGGAAGATTACACTATATCTAAGCTCGTTTTATTTTATGTTTAAACAACCCACAGAGAAAGAATCCGATGGCACGGATTTAAGGTGCAAATCCGCGCCATCGGGTCTTCTGAGTTTGTATCTAGTAATATTTTCAATACATTTTTTATGTGGAAAGAATATAAAATGTATTTTTAATATATTCAGCAGATGTAAATTAAATAAAATTGAAATTAGTATGAAATTCACACTAAAATAAATTTAAAAATCAAAAAAAAGATGTACATTTGCATCGTAAATAAATAACAACATTACTTTAGTACTAGTAAATATTTATATTTTAGACGTAGAGTTGCGAATGTAAATTTTTAAAATAAATCTGATTTTTCAGTATATATTACTCTTTTTTGATTAGGCTTTGCAAGCATTTTATTCCACTAATTAGTTTTTTTATACTTAACAAACAAGAAAAAAAATAGTAGTGAATTAAAAATAAAATGAATTTTAAAGACCTAAATATAATCCCTCCAATCCTAAAAGCTATAGATCAAGCTGGTTATACAGCTCCAACCGAAATACAAAAACAATCCATACCAATTGTATTATCTGGTAAAGATATAATAGGTTGTGCACAAACAGGAACCGGAAAAACAGCATCCTTTGCGATCCCAATATTACAGAATTTAATAGATAATCCAATTGTAAGTTCAACTATTCGTACGTTAATATTAACACCAACGCGTGAGTTAGCTGTACAAATTGATGATAACTTTACGTTGTATAACAAACATTTACCACTTAAACATTTTGCAATATATGGTGGGGTAAACCAAAAACCACAAATAAATGCAATAAAAAAAGGGGTTGATGTTTTAATTGCTACACCTGGCCGTTTATTGGACTTGGTTTCTCAAGGATTTATAAAACTAAATAAAATTGAAATTTTAGTTTTAGATGAAGCCGATCGCATGCTTGACATGGGATTTGTAAACGACATAAAAAAGATTTTAAAGCTTGTTCCTGCAAAAAAACAAACTTTGTTTTTTTCGGCAACAATGCCTAAAACCATCCGAAAATTTGCACTCAGTATATTAAATGATCCTAAAGAAGTAAATGTTACTCCAATTTCTTCAACAGCAAATACAATTGAGCAATCGGTGTATTTTGTTAATAAAAAAGAAAAAGAAGTTCTTCTGATTGATTTATTGACAGCAAATTTAGATACAAGAACCTTAGTTTTCACTCGCACAAAGCATGGTGCTAATAAGTTAGTGAAACTTTTAGATAAAGCAGCAATTAAATCAGCAGCGATTCATGGTAACAAATCTCAAAATGCACGACAAAATGCATTAAATGATTTTAAAGCTGAAAAAATTAAAGTATTAATTGCAACAGATATAGCTGCTAGAGGTATTGATATTGATATGTTACCTAATGTTATCAATTATGAACTACCTGATATCGCAGAGACTTACGTGCATCGAATAGGTCGTACGGGTCGAGCAGGTAAAACAGGTAATGCTATTTCATTTTGTTCTGCAGATGAAAAAAATGATTTAGTACACATTGAAAAACTAATTGGGCTTAAAATTAAAGTTCAAAAATTTGAGCCCCAACTAGAACTAACAACCAATCAAAACGAAAATCAAATGGCAGACTCATTCTCTAAAAAAGAAAACAATAAAAAGAAAGCTCAGAAAAAGCAAGAAAAAAGCTTAAAACGAGAGGAACGAAAAGTGAACAATAACAAAGGAAAATCTTTAGAAGATATGCTTGTTTATGTTGATATTAATGGTAATTTAACCGACGTGCCTCCGCACCTTCAAAATCCGGAAGAGGATTTACGTTTACGATTAGAAAGTAAAAATGAGGGAATTATTGATCCGGATAAAGTATATACTGGAATAATAAATTCGTTAAACGAAAAAGGTTTTGGTTTTATTACTGAGGATAAAACAAATGAAAGCGTATTTTTTCATCAAAGTCAATTAAATGGTGAGGTTAAAAAATACAACAAAGTAAATTATAAAAAAGAATCATCTGAAAAGGGATTCCGAGCGATAAATATTAATAAAGTTTAATAATAAATAGAAATGCAAGAAGGTACAATTAAATTTTTCAATGAAACTAAAGGTTTTGGTTTCATCACTAGCGATAACGGAGATGTTTTCGTTCACGTTTCAGGATTAGTTGACGAAGTTCGTGAAAACGACAGAGTAACTTATGACGTAGAAAAAGGTAAAAAAGGTTTATCTGCAGTAAACGTAAGATTAGTTAAATAATTTTATTTTAACTAAATAAAAACTCTCAACTTTGTGTTGAGAGTTTTTTTTATGCTTTTTGCGCAGCGCAATAGGGATGGAAGCCTTGTGGAGCTCACTGCGAAATGAAATGCAGCAGTAGCGACGGCGTACAGCCCGGCCCGCCCAATAAAAGGCGGGAATTGCCCAAGTGTTTATATAAAATTATACGCTTGTTTTTTATTTTAAATTACTATATTTGCCCAAATACAAACTAAATCTATATGAAATTGTTAGAAGGAAAAACTGCAATTATTACTGGTGCTACACGTGGTATTGGTAGAGGTGTTGCAGAGGTTTTTGCAAAACAAGGTGCTAATGTGGCTTTTACTTACAGCTCGTCTGAGGAGGCTGCTAAAGCATTAGAAAGTGAATTGATTGCTTTAGGTGTTAAAGCAAAAGGATATAAGTCTGACGCGGCTGATTTTAACCAATCGCAAGAATTGGTTGATGCTGTTTTAGCAGAGTTTGGTACTATTGATGTTTTAATTAACAACGCTGGTATTACAAAAGATAATTTGTTAATGCGCATGAGCGAGGAGGATTTTGATACGGTTATTGATGTGAATTTAAAGTCTGTTTTTAACATGACTAAAGCAGTGCAAAAAACAATGCTTAAAAACCGTAAAGGATCTATCATTAACATGAGTTCTGTGGTTGGTGTTAAAGGTAACGCAGGACAAACAAATTACGCAGCATCTAAGGCTGGGGTTATTGGTTTCTCAAAATCGATTGCTTTAGAGTTAGGTTCTCGTAATATTCGTTGTAACGTTATTGCTCCTGGTTTTATTGAAACAGAAATGACTGCTAAATTAGCACCAGAAGTAGTTAAAGGTTGGGCTGATGCAATTCCTTTAAAACGTGGTGGTACGCCAGAAGATGTTGCTAATGCTTGTGTTTTCTTAGCATCGGACATGTCTGCTTATGTAACAGGTCAAGTTATTAACGTTGATGGTGGAATGTTAACTTAATTGTAAGATTAAATTTCTTATTTTGATTTTTTTGATTTATTTTCACAGAAACTAATCTGAAAAATCAAAACATGAACACTCAAACTATATTTTTAATAGTATTAGCAATATTTGTTGCGTTTGGGTTATCTTATATACAATATATTTTTAAAGCTAAAACAAAGCGTCCGTACGTTTATGTTTTAGCTTTTTTGCGTTTTATAAGTATCTTTTTAATTCTTATTTTATTAATTAATCCAACGTTTAAATTTAAAAGCAATCAAATAGAAAAGGTTTCGTTACCGGTTTTAATTGACAATTCGCAATCTATAGCTTATTTGGATAGTACTTTTATTAAAAAAGATTGGAAAGCTATTTTTGAAACTAGTGAATTGAAAGAGAAATATGCTGTTGATGTTTTTACCTTCGATTCGGGTTTAAACACTTACGATTCGTTACATTTTAAAGCAAAAACGACCAATATTGCGCGAGCAGCAGAAGATTTAAAGGCGATTTATGGAAATAAATTTATGCCTATTGTTTTACTTACTGATGGAAACCAAACCCAAGGTAGCGATTTTGCGTATGCTTTTAATACAAATGCAAAAGTTTTCCCGGTTGTAGTTGGTGATACGAGTTTTGTTTATGATGCACGAATTTTTCAGGCTAACGCAAATAAGTATGTCTATTTAAAAAATCAATTTCCAATTGAGATTTTTGCTGATGTTGTTACCCAAACACCAACCAATGTAAATTTAATTATAAAAGAAAACGGAACTCAGGTTTATAAAAAACAATTTGCGCTTTCGCCTACAAAAAATACCATTTCCGAAACGGTTTATTTAACCGCAAATAGCGTGGGGTTAAAAAAGTATGAAGTTACATTGCTTACTGATCAGGTTGAAAAAAATACCACAAACAATTCAAAAATTATTGGAGTAGAGGTAATTGATCAAAAAACAGAAATAGCAATTGTGAGTGAAATTGTTCATCCGGATTTGGGAGTTTTAAAGCGCGCTATCGAAAAAAACAAACAACGAAAAGTTTCTATTTTAAAGCCAAACGAAGTAAACAACATAAGTTTATTCGACTTGGTTGTTTTGTACCAACCAACTACAACTTTCGAGACGCTACTTTCAAATATTAAAAAACAAAATAAAAATTATTTACTGTTTTCGGGATTAAGTACTAATTACGCTTGGTTAAATGAGCAACAAACAGATTATGCATTTAATTTAAGCAACCAAAAGGAGCAATACGTAGCCGAAAAGACAAACAACTTCTCAATATTTGAAGTACCGAACTTACCATACAATCAATTGGCACACTTGGATTTTCCGTTCGGAAAGGTTGAAGCTAAAACGCAAAATCAAGTTTTATTTTATTTAAATACGCGTGGCGTAAATACCCAACAAGCTATGTTAGCTTTTCATCAAAACAACAACCAAAAAAAGGCATATTGGTTTGGTGAAAATCTGTGGAAATGGCGAGTAGAAACAGCAAGTGACAATGATAACTTTGATATTTTAATTGATAAAATTATACAATATTTAGCCATTAAAACACCAAAGCAAAACCTTGTGGTTACAAGTGAAAGTATTTACAATCAAACAGATGAAATTGTTATTTCCGCACAATATTTTAATAAAAATTTAGAGTACGACAATTCGGCAATTATTGAGGCAGAACTATCTGATAGCAATAAAAAATGGACAAAAAAATACAGTTTTACAAAATTAACGAGTGAGTTTGTTCTTAATTTATCGGGATTAGAACCTGGAAATTATGTTTTAAAAGTAACCGAAAAAAATTCTAAAACTACTGTAACTAAAAATTTTGAAGTTTTAGCTTTTAACCAGGAATTACAAGCTGTGAATGCAAATGTAAAAGCCTTACAAGTTTTAGCCAATACAACAAACGCTAAAGTATATCACCATGCAGAAATTGATAAGCTAATTCAGCATTTATTGCAACAAGAGGAGTATAACCCAACACAAAAAGAGGTTATTACCAAACAAAAATTAATCGATTGGAAATGGCTATTAATTTTATTGATTTTAACTTTAGCTAGCGAATGGTTTATTCGAAAGTATAATGGGTTGAAATAAGTTGCTTTAAATCTTGTATCACAACAAAAATAAATGTAAGACTTAATTTCTAGAATATATATACTTTAAAATCCATACAAGTATTGTTGTTTTGAGTTTTTACCTTTAGAATACATAATAAAAATACTATAAAATATGAAAATTATATTTCTTTTACTTTTCGTAAATATCTCTACGCTTGTAGCTCAAAATCTAACAGGTAAAGTGTTAGACGCCAAAACTAAGGAGCCAATAGCTTATTTGGTAATTCAAGTTGATGAAAGCGAAAAATACCAAATTACTAATGAAAGTGGTGAATTTTCTTTCAATTTATCCGATGTCAACAACAAAACTTTAATTTTTGAAAACACCTATTATCTTACAAAAAAAATACAAGTACAAAATAGTGATAATTTATTAGTCGAGTTAGAGCCTAATTCTGTAACCTTAGAAGAAATTATTATTGCTAGTAAACCATATTCTCAGGTTTTCGACGATATTTTTAATGCAAAATCTAATACAATCGACAAACAAATTAAACTCGAAACCTATTACATCGAAAGTGTTTTCGATAACGAAAATATTATTAAAACGGCAGACGGTTTGGTCGATTTTTACATTCTTGATAAAAAGAAAAACTTCGTAAACTCTAAAATTAACGAATCCAGAATTCGAGTTATACAAGACAAAACAGATGAAGAGTTACAAGCAATTTCTCTAGAGGCCAGCCCAAGTAAAATTGTCGAAGCTTCCATTCAAATGTCACAAGTAAAAGACTTAGGGAAAAATAAAAAATACGAGTTTCACACCACAGCTTTCAAGGTAGGCAACAAGCAAATGCATTCACTATATTTTTACCCTAAACAAAATGCAACAGATGATTTAATGTTAACAGGTAAAATTATTTTCGATGCCGAATCTAAAAAAATAGAAGAAATTTCGTATGAACTAGTTAAAGAAAAAAGTAAATATGCACAAAAATATAAAAGCGTACTTTTAATAGCAAAACTTAAAATTAACGACATTAAAATTTCAGCTAAATACACTATAATAAACGGATTTAATGTAGTGAATTTTTCGAATTATCACGTAAACATGGAGATTAAAATGTTCGGTAAAAATGCCTATTTTAATAATACATTAAAAATGTTTACCCATAAAATGGATATATTAGAAACTAAAAATTACGAAAAAGACTACTTTCAGAATGTGAGTTTATTTAAATTTGGCAATCACAATCATTCCAATTTTTGGGAAAAAGAACCATTTAAAAATTGGGAATTAAAGTTCTAATTTTTATGGCATTCCGCGCCTTTTCATGGGCGCGTCGGGCTTTCGCGAGTCGCAATTTTTCCATTTCATTTCAAAATGTGCTCCAACAATCGCTCAATCCCTAATGCAGTTTCCAAGTCATGAAAAATAAAAAAAAACAAAAAAGTTTTGTGATGTAAAAAATACTTTTTAATATTGCACTATCAAAATAAACGAAAAATGTTTTTAAATCAATTACATCATCATCATCATTTAACACCACGCTCAAGCGAGGCAATGATGATATTGTAGTTACCTTAAAACTAAAAATATAAATCAGTTCACCCGTTTGAGTACATCAAACGGGTTTTTTTATTCTTCAATTTGGCTCGCTTTGCTGTACTCAATAATTTAAAAATTATCATGAATACATTAAAAATAGCCATTCAAAAATCAGGTCGACTAAACGAAGATAGCCTTAAACTTTTAAAAGATTGCGGAATATCTATCGATAACGGAATTGACCAACTACGTGTTCAAGCACGTAATTTTCCCCTTGAAATTTTCTTTTTAAGAAATTCAGACATTCCACAATACGTTAATGACGGTGTGGTAGATTGTGCAATTGTTGGCGAGAATCTTTTAGTCGAAAACCAATTAAAGTTACCCGTTATCGAAGCTTTAGGTTTTTCAAAATGTCGTTTATCTATTGCAATTCCTAAAACATCAAATGTTAATACTTTACAAGATTTGGAAGGAAAAAAAATAGCAACTTCGTATCCAAATACAGTTAAAAAATTCTTCAAAAAAAATGCTATTTCTATTGATATTCACGAAATATCTGGTTCCGTTGAGATTGCTCCAAATATTGGTCTTTCGGATGCAATTGTGGATATTGTTTCTTCTGGAAATACCTTGTATAAAAATAATTTAAAAGAATTTTCTGTCATCTTACAAAGTC
The DNA here is from genome assembly GCA_947631175.1 of uncultured Flavobacterium sp. Classification (GTDB taxonomy): domain Bacteria; phylum Bacteroidota; class Bacteroidia; order Flavobacteriales; family Flavobacteriaceae; genus Flavobacterium. Next base: position 4,614 of record CANRKI010000059.1, on the reverse strand, counting down.
AGGCAGTTTTTATTTCCTCGCCATTACTTAATTCAGAAGCAGATAAAATATTGCAAAAACTAAAGTTTAGAATTCAGTCCGTTTTAAAAGCACGCGAATCTAAATATATTTTAATGAACGTTCCTAACGGAAAAATCGAAGAAGTGAGTCGTATTTTACCCGTTTTAAAATCTCCAACGGTAATGCCGTTAGCTCAACCAGGTTGGAGTAGTGTACATTCTGTAATTAACGAAAATAAATTTTGGGATGTTATAGATCAGCTTAAAGGTGCTGGCGCCGAAGGTATTTTAGTACTTGAAATTGAAAAAATGATTTTATAATTATAAAGATATTACAATGAAAACATATATAAATCCAGAAAGAGAAAGTTGGAATGAGATTTTAAAAAGACCCACACAATCTTTCGAGCAGATAGAACAAACAGTTTCCGAAATTTTTACAGATATAATTCGTAACAAAGATAAAGCTGTAGCAAAATACACACAGTTTTTTGACGGTGTTTTTATAAACAATTTTCAGATATCTGAACAAGAAATTGAGCTAGGAATCGAACAAGTATCTTCTGATCTAAAACAGGCTATTTCTCTTGCTAAGGGAAATATTGAGACCTTTCATAAAGCACAATTAACTCAAAAATTAGAGATCGAAACAACACCTGGTGTTATTTGTTGGCAACAAAAACGTGCAATAGAAAAAGTTGGAATTTATATTCCAGGTGGATCAGCACCTTTGTTTTCAACAGTATTAATGTTAGCTATCCCAGCTCAAATAGCAGGCTGTAAAGATATTGTTTTATGTACACCACCAGATAAAAACGGAAATGTTAATCCTGCAATTTTGTACGCAGCAAAATTATGTGGAGTGACTAAAATCTATAGAGTAGGAGGGATTCAAGCAATTGCAGCTTTAACCTTTGGAACAGAAACGATTCCTAAAGTAAATAAAATTTTTGGTCCAGGAAATCAATATGTAACAGTTGCAAAGCAAAAAGCAACCCAATTTGGTGTGGCGATCGATATGCCTGCTGGTCCAAGTGAGTTACTTGTTTTTGCCGATGAAACATGTAATCCGGCTTTTGTTGCATCAGATTTGTTATCTCAGGCAGAACACGGACCCGATAGTCAAGTTGTTTTAGTTACAACATCTACAACAGTTGCAACAGAAGTAGAAAATGAGGTTTCTAGTCAATTAAAAAGTTTACCTCGAATCCAAATTGCAAACCAAGCAATACAAAATTCTAAAATAATTATTTCTGAAAACGAGCAAACGGTTATGGATTTAATTAACGACTACGCTCCCGAGCATTTTATTATAGCATCAGAAAACCCAGATTTTTTTATCGAAAATATTAATAATGTAGGCTCGGTATTTATCGGAAATTATACACCAGAAAGCGCAGGAGATTATGCATCGGGTACCAATCATACGCTTCCAACAAATGGTTTTGCTAAAAGTTATAGCGGAATAACTTTAGACAGTTATTTAAAAACTATTTCTTTTCAAAAAATATCAAAACAAGGGATTCTTACTATTGGAAATGCTATCGAATTAATGGCCGAGGCCGAAGGGTTACAAGGACATAAAAAGGCAGTTTCTATTCGTTTAAAAGAGTTAAATTAAAAAATATTATTTGTACAATGAAGACAATTGATATAGGAAGTTTGTTTAGAAATAATATAAAAAATCTAAAGCCATACACTTCTGCTCGTGATGAATTTAAGGAAATAACCGGTGATTTTATTTTTTTAGATGCAAATGAAAACCCATTTGATACAGGTTTTAATCGTTATCCAGACCCGCAACAACGCAAATTAAAGAAGGTGTTTTCGGAATTAAAAAGGGTAAATGAAGATCAAATTTTATTTGGAAATGGTAGTGATGAAGTCTTAGATTTAATTATTAGAGCGTTTTGTGAACCAGGAATTGACAATGTTTTAAGCATCTCTCCTTCATACGGAATGTATGAAGTTTTAGCTAATATTAACAATGTGGAGTACAAAAAATCACTATTGAATTCACTAGATTTTAGTTTGAATTTAAACGACATTTTTGCTCAAATAAATGATAATACCAAGCTTGTTTTTTTGTGTTCTCCAAATAATCCTACGGGACAGATTTTAAATTTTGATGATGTTAAAAGGGTAGTGGAGGGCTTTGATGGTATTGTAATTATTGACGAAGCTTATATCGATTTTTCTACCGAAAAATCATGGTTAAAAATGCTAAGTCAATACAACAATATTATCGTGACTCAAACTCTTTCAAAAGCTTTTGGTTTGGCAGGAATTAGGTTAGGAATCGCTTATGCTTCAGCTCAAATAATTGCTGGGTTAAATAAAATAAAACCTCCGTATAATATCAATCAATTAACTCAGGAAAAAGCACTTTCTGTTATGATAGATAAATCTTATAGTAAGAATTTAAACACCTGTAATTCAATTGAAAAGAATTTATTATATAAAGCTTTAGTTAAACTTAATTTTGTGCTTAAAGTTTATCCTTCGGATAGTAATTTCATTTTGATAAAGGTAACAAATGCGAACGAAATTTACGATAAAATTTTAAAAAAAGGTATTGTAGTTCGTAATAGAACCAAAGATGATTTATGTGAAAATTGTTTGAGAATTTCTATTGGAACTCCCGATCAAAATAGAATTTTAATTGATGTTCTAAAATCTATTTCTGAGTCAGAATAAAGAGATGAAGTTTAAAAAATGACAACTGTAATTTGTGTTTATTATTGATATAATTTAGAGTGTTGTTTTATATATCTGATGCGTTTAGAATTAAATAAATTACATATGATATATTAAGACATTTTATTCTTATATCAATAGATTGTGTTTTTAGAAATTCACTGTTCTTGTATTAAAATTTAATGGATTAAAAAAATGAAAAAAATATTATTTATAGATCGTGATGGAACCTTAATTTTAGAGCCTAACGATTATCAAGTTGATAGTTTTGAGAAGTTGGAATTCTATCCCGAAGTTTTTACATATTTAGGTAAAATTGCTAATGAGTTAAATTATGAATTAGTTATCGTGACCAATCAAGATGGCTTAGGTACAGATTCTCATCCCGAAGAAAAGTTTTGGCCAATTCAAAATTTCATCATCAAATCTTTAAAAAATGAAAATGTGTACTTTTCGGACATTCTTATTGACAAAACATTTTCTTCAGAAAATGCTCCAACTCGAAAGCCTAATACAGGTTTGTTAACGAAATACATCAATAATCCCGATTATGATTTGACTAATTCGTTTGTAATTGGCGATCGAATTACCGATGTGAAATTGGCTCAAAATTTAGGTTCTAAAGGAATTTTTATTGCGAATGATGAAGCTTTAGGTGCCGATGAAATTTCGAACAACGACGGTTTAAATGAAACGATTGCTTTAAAAACAACCTCTTGGAAATCGATTTATGAGTTCTTAAAATTGGAAAATCGTTCGGCTTCCATCGTAAGAAATACCAGCGAAACGAAAATTAAAATTGATTTGAATTTAGACGGAACAGGAAAGTCGGATATTTCAACGGGTATTCACTTTTTCGATCACATGTTGGATCAAATTGCACGTCACGGTCAAATGGATTTAACGATTAAAGTCGATGGAGATTTACAAGTTGACGAACACCACACAATCGAAGATACGGCGATTGCTTTAGGCGAAGTGTTTGCTCTAGCGTTAGGAAACAAATTAGGCATCGAGCGTTACGGTTTTACGCTGCCAATGGACGATTGTTTGGCGCAAGTGGCAATTGATTTTGGTGGAAGAAATTGGTTGGTTTGGGACGCCGATTTTAAACGTGAAATGATTGGTCAAATGCCAACCGAAATGTTTTATCACTTTTTTAAATCGTTTACAGACGGTGCTAAAGCAAATCTAAACATTAAAGCGGAAGGCACTAACGAGCATCATAAAATCGAATCGATTTTTAAAGCATTCGCCAAAGCGATAAAAGTTGCTGTAAAACGCGATCCCGATAAAATGATTTTACCAAGCACAAAAGGAGTTTTATAGATAAAAGATTTAAGGTATAAGTTCTAAGGATATTTAAATTTAATAACCTTATATCTTACGTCTTAATACTTACAACTAATAAATATGATTGCAATAATAAAATACAACGCCGGAAACGCAACTTCGGTTTACAACGCGGTAACTCGTTTGGGGTTTGAAGCAGTGATTACAGACGATTTTGAAACCATACAACAAGCAGATAAAGTTATTTTTCCTGGTGTTGGCGAAGCAAGTTCAGCGATGGCTTATTTAAAAGAAAAAGGTTTTGATCAAGTCATTAAAAATTTGAAACAACCTACGTTAGGAATTTGTTTGGGTCAGCAATTGATGTGTGCGTATTCGGAGGAAGGAAACGTCGATTGCCTTGGGATTTTTCCGATTCAGGTGAAGTTATTTCCACCAACCGAGATTGTTCCGCACATGGGTTGGAATACCATTTCAAACTTGAAGTCGGATTTGTTTACAAAGGTTGAAGAAGATTCGGATATCTATTATGTTCATAGTTTTTATTGTGAATTGTCTGAATTTACCATTGCGAAAACGAATTACATTTTAAATTATTCGGCGGCATTACACAAAGATAATTTCT
>CANRKI010000058.1 GCA_947631175.1 uncultured Flavobacterium sp. | reverse complement strand
AATGGGCAGCAGTTCAGAGCCGGATTAGCGCGTTTGGTTACCGAGGCGCCAGATGAAGTTGTGGTGGATGAGTTCACCTCTGTAGTTGATCGACAGATTGCTAAAATTGGGGCGTTAGCTTTTGCTAAGGCTTGGAGAAAAAACAAAGGAAAGAAAGCAGTTTTACTTAGTTGTCATTACGATGTTGCGGAGTGGCTACAGCCCGATTGGATTTATAATGTGAATACCGGAGAATTAAAAAAAAAACAGAAATCGGATCTAGACCAAAAATCAAACTTGACATTTGGAAGGTCAGTGGAAGTTACTGGAAACTATTTAAAGAGCATTATTATTTAGATTTACCACACCCACCTGCAGCGGAATACTTTGTTGGAACGATAAACGGAGAACCGGTTTGCCACGTTGCAGTTTGCCCGATGTTTACTGCTAAAGCGTATCGCGCAACACGACTAGTTACGATACCCGAGTGGCAAGGTGCAGGAGTTGGTACTCGATTTTTAAATGAAATCATGCAATATCATTTAGAAGGAAATGGACGAAAAGGATATAAATACCCTACATTCTTTCATACTTCGCATCCACAATTAGCGGGCTATTTACGATTTAGTGACAAATGGATTCAAACAAATGCAATTCTATTCGGGGCAAATAAATCTAGAAGTAACGCAAGTCTAACAAAGACGGGGAACGGCACTATTACCGGTTGTGGTTATGGCGGACATTTCAGAGCCGTTCAAAGTTTTAAATATTTAGGAAATGAAAAATGAGATATTAAAAATATTCATCAGCGGGCAGAAGTATTTCGCAGTGGAAGTACTTCGGCTTTGCCTACAATTAAAATTTATTAAAGTTATTGGTGTTTGTTGCCCTTTAGATGATAAGTACATTGGAAAATTAGCAAGAGTAAACGAAATTCCAATTATACCTTCCGGAACTTTAAATTATGATTCCATGCCAGAAGGAGTTGATTTAGGTATTACGGCTCACTCGTTTGATTATATCGGAAAACGAACAAGGTATAAAACCCGTTTAGGTTGGATTGGTTACCACCCGAGTTTACTCCCAAGACACCGAGGGAAATCATCAATTGAATGGTCCATTAGAATGCGTGATGCTATTACTGGGGGAACGGTTTTTTGGTTAAATGGTGGGATTGATCGCGGGGATATTGCTTCCCAGGAGTTTTGTTTTATTGATCCAAAGTTATTTGGATTAGAGCCTAAAAAAGCTGCAAAGCAATTATGGGAATCAGAACTTCAAAATATTGGATTACGTTTATTTAAGAAAACGCTTAATGATATTAACCAAGGAGTTTTTATCCGTAAACCTCAAGAAAAAGCGTTCAGTACTTTTGAGCCTTCAACCGATGTAAAAGACGTTTTTAAACCAGATTTATTAATGATTGAGCAATATTCGGTTTGTAAATAGATTGAATTATATGAGTTAATTATGTTTGTTTAATGTTAAAATTTTTAAAATATGTTATTTTATCTTTCTTTTTTATAATTTTATAAAAACACAAAAATTTACTTATGATAATCAAAAATAGAAATTTAGAAGAATTTGAGTACAAATTGATTCTCGGCGAAGACAAGCATATTTATTATGAAATAAATGCTCAATTAGTAAACTATAATGACATTAACGGTATTGATAATTTTATATTTTTTGTTATCAAAAGAAAGCCATTCGGCAATGAAATATGTCAAAAATATATCGCAAACTCTATTCATTGTTTTTATGAAATATTAAAAAATCTTCATATCCAATCTAACGAAAGGTTATGTATAATATCGAATAAGTATTTTAACGGTAAAAGTATTGAAGAAGTATATAATCAATTAAAAATTGGTCATTTGTTAAAGTATATCAATAATTAGAAATTTTAAGTAAGTAATAAGCCACCAACTCGGTGGCTTTTTTGTTGGTCAATAACTCAGTAGGTGATTACTGCTTTAAAAAATGTTTAAAATCTATTTTAGATAAAACAGATTAATAATCAGTGAAATGATAATAGAAATTTTAAACAAAAATTACGATGCTATCGTAATGCAGCTGGCCGTTGTGGTGTTGGCTTGGGTAATTGTAGTCACCTCGATTGGGATTGATTTACATTTTGGAATTAAAAAAAGTAGAGAGCTTGGCGTTTTTAAAACGCATTCTTACGGACTTCGTAAGACCTCTGAAAAGGTGGTTCAGTATCTCGCCTTTATGCTCTTTATGTTTTTTATTGATGTACTAAATCCTTTGTGGGCGTACATAACATTTAAAGCTTTGCCTTTGGCCACTATATTCGGGGCCATTGTTTTGGTTTATACAGAGTGGAAATCAGTCAGAGAAAAGGCGGATGAGAAGTTCCGTTATGCAATGAAAAATAGCCCAACCGACATCATCAACTTCATTCGCGAGAACAAAGAAATAATCGATGACCTTTCAAAGAATCAAAACAAGCAAGAAGATGAAAACTAGTATTCAAACATGGGTAAGAGAACTTTCAAAAGTGAATAAAGTGCCTTTTGAAGTGATGATGGCAATTATTGAAGTGGAAACTCCCGGTAATGGATTTGATACAAAAACGGGTAAAATATTGATTCAGTTTGAGCCGAGTTGGTTCCGTAAGCATGAACCTTATGCTCCGAGTGGTGCTTGGTCCGTAAATAAGGTTGATGTGCAAAGCAAAGAGTGGATTGCTTTTAACAATGCATTTAAAATCAATAAAGAATCGGCAATGAAATCAACCTCGATAGGCTTGCCACAAATTATGGGTTTTCACTTTGCCAGATTAGGCTATAAGACTGTTGGGGCGATGTGGGATGATTTCAAGAAAGGCGAATACCAACAAGTTTTGGCTCTGTTTCGATTTGTTCTAACAGACGCCAAGTTATTGAAAGCGGTGCGTGAGAAAAATTATCACATGATTGCTTATATCTACAACGGATCTGCTTATAAAGAAATGGCTAAAAAGTGGGGTAGAGAAGCCTACGATATTTCATTACGTAAAGCCTCTGAAAAATGGTTTTTAAAAAGATAGTTTATGAAAAACATATTTCTAATAGTATTAGCTGCGATAGCCCTGGTGGGCTGTCGTAGCATTAAAAAGGAAGAAGAAAAAAAAGAAATTCACTATGAATTAGTTACCACGCTTCGAGATTCGCTTGTAATTACACACGAGAAAAAAGAAACAATCACCGAGCGCGTGATTGAAAAATCGGAAGAAAAAAAAGAGAAAGCCGACAATTACAAACGTACCGATAAAGACGGCACGGTTCACGAATATTCCAATTACAACACTGAGGTTAAAACTGATGAGAAAGTCTCGGAAAACATAAAAGAATTAACCGAAAAGTATGATGAGCTACAAGTTCAGTTTTCTGAACTCAATGAAAAGTACAACGAACTCGAATCGATATCCAAAAAAGAAAAAGAATTTGATTTGGGTTCTTTGTTATGGATTTTGTTTGGAATTGCTGTTGTGGTCGGAATAGTTTATTTGTATCGGAAATTTAAACTTTAAACACCGACTTTTATAATGCTATGCTGTTGTACGGCTTACTTTATTTTATAAAATATTTTGTTGTAGTGTTGTTTGTTTGGGTTGCTTTGAGGTATTTTACCTTTGTAAAACTTAATAAACTACTGCGTCCTTTGTAAAGTCGAAACCATTTTAGTGCAACAGCAGTAGTTTTTTATAATAAAACAAGCCGACTTTTTACGGTCAGCTTGCTTTGGTTAGTGGGGTTTAAGTAGGGTTGCAAATCCTCGTTAACGAGTTTTGTTAGTCAGACGTTGGTATATTACCAATTTGTATCAAAATCAATAATTTCATCAAAATCTTTTTTAAAGCCCTCTAATAATTCTAATGTGCCAATTTTAAAAAAAATTTTGTTAAAATATTGATTATCTATGATTTCTGTAATTGCTTTCTTAATATTAGTTTCATCCAATTTTTTAACTATAAGCATAGAATCTATCCAAAAAAATGAGTCATCAGAATTTTTCATTTGAGTTACTATATTTTGAGTAGTTATTAGTGTCCCAAAATAAACATCTCCATCAGATAAAATTATATTTACATCTATATTATCATCTAAAGAATTGATTTCTGAAAATGAAGAGAAGGTTTTAATTTTAAATTTTTTTTTCATTTATAATGTATTTAATATAGTTTGAATTACAGCTTGTTGATTTCCCTTATGTGAATAGCCTAAAATATTAATACCGTTTTTAGTATTATTAAAATATACCCTTGCTCCTCCCTTAGATCTAAGTTCAAAAACTCCTTTACCAATTTCTTTGGTTCCTATACCTGGATTCATATTACCTTTAGAAACTTCTCTGATTAATGAATTAGCTTCATTTGCTAAATCTTTATTACCTTTAAATGTTTCTTTAGCATACTTTAAAAGTTTCGCGTTATTTTTTACACTTGAAGTGATTTTAATAAATCCTTTTCCCCCAATTAAATTTATAGCCCCACTACTTCCAATCATTACAGGTGCAAATCCTGTAATTTTACCATTGTCACCTACCGAATATGTTATTCCCGATTCAGGATCAGTCCACTTTCTCCCGTCAAGTATACGTGATATTCCTTTTCCCAAAAAGGATTGATCGGTTATATCATCTAATACTTTTTTATCTTTAGGGAAAGTAGATACTAAAGTTGAATCATCTTTTTTATTATTAGATTGCTCATAATTAGGTTTTCCAAACGGCCTATCATTACCTTTTCCATTCCCACCGCCATCGTTAAATTCAGAATTTTTATAAAAACCACTATGTTCTACAGCACCAGCACTTTTACCGAATTCGGTATCATAATAGCCATTACTAAATGTAAGTTTATCTTTTACGTCATCTAATATATCATCAGTTTTAATACTCGAAACACTCTGCATCCCATCAGGATCTATAAAATAAATAGGGTTGTTGTATGCATAGTTATATGGTGTCCATCTTCTCGAATTCTCCGCCAGCGGATCAACATTCAACCAACGCCCCAAAGCAGGATCATAATTACGCGCTCCAAAATCATATAAATCTACTCCAAGCTCATCATTTAATTCTTTTCCGTTATAGGCATATTTGTATTTATTTACTGCGCTATAATCTGCTAAAGCATTGTTGTTATGTTTTAAGCCAAACGGGTAATAATCGGTTTGGTCTATAATTTCGGTAACTTGTATAATTCCGTCTTTTACGTTTTCTTGCGTGGCGTGATTTTTATATCCATCACGGTAGGTTAAACGTACATTTCCTAAGTGATCTTTGTATTGATACGTATAAAGATACTGATTATTTTTAAATTCTACATAGCCTTCTGTATGTGGGAAAAACTTTAACACATTGTTTACGTATTGGAAGCCTCCTAAGTAGTCAGTGGTCACTGCGGTACCACCTGTTGGCGTAACTTTTTTACTTAAACGTGTGCCTGCTGCATCATAAATATATTCAATTTTACCTGTATTAAAAACAATTTCTTTAGGCATGTTTAAATGGTTGTATTTAATACTTGTAATGCCTTTGTTTTTATCAATAGTAATGTTTCCAAAGCTATCATAAGCATAATCGTCTCCAACTGTATTTTCATCATTAAAGCCATCTGAATTATTGGTTGCATCTGAGACACTTTTTAGCTGATTGCCCGCATAGGTATACATTAATTCATCGATAGCTATAGGTTGTCCTTCTTCTAACTTCCCCGTTCTATTTAAATGTGTGATATTGCCATTTTTGTCATATACTAAGTTTTCGTTAAAATTAGGATATCTGTGTAGTCCCATATACCAACCTCCTGTCTGATATCTAAGAAAGCTTGCATTTGTTAATCGATTTAAATGATCATAGTCAAAACTGTACCCTTGTTGATAATTATCAACCTTTGTTTTCCAACTGATACTATTAATATTTCCGTTATATAACGGTTGACCAGTACCACCTCTTTCGTTTATTAGATTGTAATTTAATCTTAAATTAAATAAATCATTTTCATCATCAGTATTATAATGTTCCGGATTATTAACTTGAGTTAACCACCCTCGAATATTATATTTATAGTCAACTTTCTGAAGATTTGCATTTGTACCACCAACGTTTTTAGTGACTAAAACGCCTAGTTCGTCGTAAACATTTGAAACAATTAATTCAGGTGTTTGCGAATTGATGGTTTGTTTTTGTGTTAAAAGGCGCTCACGTTTATCATAACTAAATTCATCAATTATTGTTAAGGGATTCGCAGTACTATTTTGTTTATGAGTAGTTACTGTTTTAGTTGGTAATCCTCTAAAGTTAAGTTTAGAATTAACTGTTGTGCTACCACCTTTATGGTTTTGAACAAAAGTACTTACTGGGCGAAATTTATAATCATAAAGCGTATAAGATAAATCACCAGCTGTTGAGCTTTCTGAGGTTATGGTTCTAGTCCAATTTCCAGTTAACAAACCTTTTACTTTTTGTAAAGTGGCTGCTTCTTCAATCGTTGGAAATGCTGTTGGCGCATTCGGAAACAGATAATCGTCGTAATAATTTATCGTCAATAATTTTAAATTTGATGTAGGAAAAACTTGATTAGAATAACGAATAGTAATGTTGTCAATTGTGGCATTTGATGTCAATTTTGTTTCGTTTTTTTGTCCTGCGTAAACTAAATCTCGTAACGTTTTTAAATTTGTTTCAATAGGTTGATGCCCAGAATAAAAACCACTATAAACTACACGGTCAAAAGCATCATATTTATTAAACATCCAACCTTTAGTTTGATTACCAAAAGGGCTATAAACTGGCCCAGAAAGAATTACTCTATTTGAATTATCATAGATTGTATATACCCATTCCACATCTGGTAACTTTTTTGCTACTTGTCTATTTAGTTCATCGTATTTATATTGATAGCAAAGCTTATCTAAATTGGTACCACTAATATCTCCATTTGCTAAGGGAGGAATAACTAATGTTAAATTTCCGTAATTGTCATAAACATAATACGTATCGTGCGGCTCGTTATTATTATAATTTCGTTTTAAAATTAATTGACCTTGCGCATTTTTAAATTCTTCAGTAGTATTATTTTTACCTGATGTCCAATTTTCATTTTTAACAACTGTCTTTTTTAAAGCATTTTCTTGATAATATCCATTTTGTGAATAAGTTGTATTAAAAAGATAAGAGGTAGCATTCCAAGATGTACCTACTTTAAACCATTTTACTTCATTAGCAACATTGTATGAATAATCGTACTTTATGGTATGATCTACTTGATTATCCATTGCCCAATCGTTACCAGGAGCAGACGTTTTTAAAACTTTCATCTCAGGGGATGCCTCAACAAGCTGATAGCTAAATGGATTTCTTGTATTTTCGTACTTTTCTGTATTATAAAATGCTAGCGTATTGTTTTTAGCATTTTCATCAAAATTTGAATTGAAGATTATTCTTGTACCTTCAAATGGAGGTTTGCCAATTGTTTCTGTTTTACTTCCTTCAATTGTATAAGGCAAATAACTCTTTGCAACACTCGTATTTTTATCATACTCCGTTATTTGAACTATATTTTTATTAGAATCAGGAGAGGCGTTTTGTTGTGTAGTTTGTATAGGTCTACCTAGCCCATCATAATACACTGTGGTTGTAAATTGACCAGAGGGGCTGTATATTACGAATCCATTAGTTGGTGCCGGATTCCTATGTATTATTTCTTTTATGTAATTTTTTGTATTTGTTTGTGCATAGATAACATTCATACACAAAAATGTAAATATAAAGTATAAATTTTTCATGAGTATAAATGTTATTAGTTTTTAAAATTATATTGATAGCTATTTAAGGTATTACCCTGATGATCTTTTATACGAACTAATCTATTTTGATTGTCATACTCAAATGTTTGTGTATCTCCATTAGGATCTGTAATTGATTTTACACCTATTAATGTGTTATAGATATAAGTTGTTACGAATGCATTTGGATGATTGATCCTTAGTGAGTTTAAATTGCTTATAAGGTTAGCTTCATTATAAACAGGAAGATAAATATTTAAACTACCAGGTCTTCGTTGACCAGTTTCATTACTAAACTTTGATATACTGGTAATAGTTGGCTTAGATATATCAGCATATTTAGCATTAACTAATTGAGCAACAAGTTTAGTTCCTTCATAACCATACATATTTACAACATAAGTACCATTAGGTTGTATATATTCTAAAACATTACCTCTTGAATTGAAAAGCGTATTTTCATTTCCAACTTTTTGTAACGGTTGATTGTTTTTAGAGACTTCTTGAAATCTTAAATTGGCATTAGCATCATATGTGTTTTTTGAGCTCATCGTTTTAGAGCCATTAAAATAATTATCTGATTTGTCTAAAACATAGGTTTTATTGATTTTAATGAAATTATTATAAGTTTCATTAATTTCATTGGTTTTTAGATTCGTGTTTTTGGAATAAATTACTTGTCTTGAAATAGTATCATTTGTAATATTAGAAATAAATTCAGCTATATTACCTTCGATATATTCTTTACTTTTAACCTGCTCTTTGTAAACTATTGGCTCACGGCTTACTAAAGTTACATTATTTGGTTGGTTGCTATAGTATTTGAATTCGCGTTCGTATTCTTGTTCCTTTATTAATTGACTTGAGTTGTTATAGGTTTTAATTTTTTTGGGTATAACATTTAATGACCTCCAGAAATTTGCATTTTCGGCAACATTATTGAAATAATACTCGCTTTTACCTATTCCTCTTACTTTTGTTGTTACTTTTTCGTATAAAACATAAGAATCTAAAATTTCTGAGGAGTATTGTTCAGAACTATGTGTTTTTCCACTGCTAATTTTACCTGCATCGTCTGCAGAATAGTTAAATGTAATTTCTCTCTCAGCGTTCGGAACTGACGCATTATTTTGTAATAAATTTTGCGACACATTCCCCTCAAAATATGCAATTCTTTTAATTCTAAGACCATGTGAATATAAAAATTTATTGGTATTTGATTCTGTAGGATAACTAACACCTTTTAAAAATAGATTTGAGGAATTAGGATTATATGTTGGAAGCCTATATAAACCTGTAATTCCATTTGTATTTATATATCCTAGGCTACTAATACACAAATCCTCAGGATTAAGGACTGAGCCATAGACTAAACTACCCTGCATATTTGACTCCCCGGGTCTTGCTATACTAAGGCTAGAACTCTGGCCACTTAATCCAAAGATAATTTTCTCGACACCATTCCCAACCTGAAACGCATATGCACCAATCTGATTATTGTAAATAGGTGTGTAATTAGTAAAAATATAATTATCTAAATTTTGGTAACGAAAATCATCTAAAGAATTTCGAGCATTCGAATATGTATTAGGCTCAAAATCATATAAAACTACCCCTCCGGTATTAAATTTTATTTTTTGTAAGATGCCATATGTACTTAAAATAGACTCTTTGCCACGGATATTCTTACAGGTGCCTTTCTTTACTATATACCCCTTGTCATCTAAAACTGCATTATTATAATTAACACTTGGTGTTTTTTTATAAAATACTTCAGTAATATCTTTTGAGATGGATTCTTTTCCAAAAACACTAATCTTTTGAAGTAACAACTTGTTAAATTTTTGTTCACCATTTTTAAATGAAAGTTCTAAACGACCATATTCTAATTTTAACTTATTTACAATTTCGTTGTTTAAGTTTTTTAAGACAATATATTCATTTTTAGCAAATTTATTAGAAGTTGAATTTCCTATTGTATTTACAAATTCAATACTACCAACTGTCTTAATGTCTATTTTTTTTAAAAAAGAACTTCTTCCCTCTAGACGATCTAAATCCTCATAAGAATAATCAACAATTAATTTATTAAACCGATCATAAACTTTCGTCAAGCTTAAATTTTTCCAGAAAGGAGTTGCGTAATTAATTGAAGTTATAAATCCGGGAGGTTCAGGTCCACTAATTGGTGCAGGTTCAGGAATTGGAGGTTTACCTGGATTAGAAGGTTCAATTGTTGGTGGCTGATACCCTCCATTATTATCACCTTTAGGGCTTGAAGTATAATATATATTAAATGAAATACTTGTTTGGTATCCAAAAACAAATTTTTTACCCGTAGCATCTAAAATTTCTATAGAAGTGAAATTTTTATTAATAATGTCATAATTAACTTTTATTTCAACATAAGAATTCGATTCGTATAAGACTGGTATAATAGCTCCATTTTTTATTTTTAGATAAAACTTTCCAGTATTACCAAAGAAATTATATGAATATAAATCACTAGTTTCTCTATTATTAGTATTATTAGCAAAATACAATTCATCTGGAAGTAAATAACTAACATTACCATTAGAATAACGGCCCCGAACCTCTCTACTGATAGCCCCCTCAATATTCAAATTCCAGGCGCTTCCAAATTGACCCCCAGTTATATTAGCATTAATGTTACTAAGTAAATTGTATTGTAATTTCAAGTCTAGGTTAAAATCTGGTGACGCTGTTGGAACCGAAAATAGGGGTAAATTTATATCTGGTAAACCAGTCGCAGTTGCCACTGGGAAATTTGTAAAATCTCCCATAGAACTAAACATGAAACTTTTGGGCTGAAGATCTTGAGCAAAAGTAAGATTTACCATTATTACACAAAATAACAGGCTATATATTTTTTTCATTCTAAATTTTTTTTATTATTTTTTGATTATTTTAACCGAACCGTTAAAAACATTTGTTTTAACATGAATTACATATATCCCTTCTGGAAAATTTTCTAAATCAATTGGAACCATATCATAATAAATTGATTCTGTGTGTAGAACTCGACCCGCCATGTCAATGATACTAAGCGTTCCCTCTTCATATTCATGATTGATTACAATATTTGAATACTGCTCGGTTGGATTAGGAAATGCTTCAAGCTTAATTTCGATTTCCCTTTCTTTTTCCTTTGCCTTTAATTTTACAACCCAATAATCATCTTTACCTTGGGAGCTTTTTTTGTCAGCGGATATTTTTCCGTTAGAATTTCCTGCAAATACGAATCCGCCATCTCTAGTTTGAGTTACTTTTCTTAGCAAGTCACTACCATCTGTTGAAAGTTTCTTATTCCAAATTTCTTCGCCTTTTTCGTTAGCAATTAATGAAATGTAACTTTTCTTAAAAGTTTTCTCATCCATCTGGTAGCCACCTAATAAAATTTCTTCTGAGGTAGAATCATAAATCACACTTGTCAAATAATCGTCACCTTTAAAATCAAAAGAGAATTGCTCGTCATTTTCAAAATTGAAATCGGTTTTAATTACCCAAAAATCATTGTGTTTTTCAGAATTAACGGATTTACTTCCACCAGTATTTGATGAACTCGTTCCAGCTATAATGTAGCCTTTATCTGTTTCAATTATATCAGTTAAAAAATCATCCGATTCACCTCCAAATACTTTTTGATGTTTTAACCTTCCGTCAGAATCTAATTTAAGTATCCAAAAATCGAACCCTCCATTTGAATCAAGAAATTTAGACTCACCAATAGGAGAATTTGAACTTCCTCCAATTATTATTTCATCATTTTTTGTGTATAAAACAGATTTAACTTCATCATTATAAATACCGCCATAAGTTTTTTGCCAAATGATGTTGCCGTTTTTATCTAGCTTCAAAATCCAATAATCTAGGCTGCCTAAATTTTTATCTTGTTTTTCTCCAGAGATTGTAGAATTAGAATTAGCAACTACTAGGTATTCACCTCCTTTAATTTGTTTAATTTGCACTAATTTATCGTCACCGGTACCGCCAATAGTTTTTTGCCAATCTATTCCACCTTTGGCATTGATTTTAACAAGCCAAATATCGTTTCGCCCTCGCAAAGTATCATTTTTGTCGCCTGATTTTTCAGAATTTGAATACCCCCCAAGCATGTAGCCACCGTCATTTGTTGATACGATATTTTTTAGAATATCGGCCCCACCTCCTCCAAAGGAAAGTTGCCACTCTTCTTCACCGTCTTTGTCCATTTTCCAAATAAAATAATCTAAATTCCCTCGCGAATTGTTTGTTTTTGAGCCAGATTTGTTTGAAAGTGAGCTACCAGCTAAAATAAATCCATAGTCTGGGGTTGGTGTCATATCAAAAAGATATTCAGCATGTTTACCGCCTATGGTTTTTTCCCACAAGATTTTTTGCGAATAGCTTTGAAGACTTAACAGCCAAAAGAGAATAAATAGTAGTTTTTGTTTCATAATAGATATTAGGTTTACTGTTTTAAAAAGCGTTAAAATTACTTATTAAAGTTTGCTTTGAAGTAGTGGTAAACCATGATTTTTCACTATTAGAAAATCAACATAAACGCATCTCTCATTTCTTGATTGGTGCGTTTTTCTATTTTAGTTATGGCCTTAAATTCGGCAGCGTTTAGCTTTTTCCTTGTTGGTTTTACTTGGATATAGTTTAAACCTAAATAAGCGCACATTTCACATATTTTCTTTGCTGTTTCAAAGTTTGCACCGGTACGTTCCCCAATTTTTGCGTTAATCGCAGATGAACCTTGAACTTTTCTATGCCAATTAGATTTATTTAAGAAACCACACTCAACATAAACTTTGATATTTTCTTTTCCGTAGGAATTTATTAATTGACCAAATCGGTCAAAGAGTTCAAAAAAAGTAAGTGTGGTTAGTTCGGTTTGGTTTTGGTAGATTAGGGCAAAGCCCGATTTATTGCAATCGGGATCAATGCCTATTTTTATCATTTTAAATCAGCTTAAGTAATATTAATAAAATAAGAAAGGCTACGAAAACGTAGCCTTGTGTATTGAATCTATTGTTATTTGTTGGTTCGATATTCATTTTAAAATGTTTAAATTTTGAATACTCCGAGTTTGTATAATTCCATAACGATATCTGCCTCGTGGAAAGCATCGTCTGCACCTCTATGGGCTTCAATATAACCAGTTTCTCCAAAGAAGTGCTCCCAAGCTTCTTGAACTTTAGGCCATTTATAACCGCGACTTGAAGGTATTTTACAAATATCCGTTGCAAGTTTCATCGGGCAGTCTAACTTCTTTGGAAAATGAAATCTTCTATCTTCCATAAAACCAAAGTCGAAAACATTATTAAAAGCGGTGGCCCCATTTTTATAGGATAATAAAATATCTTGGATATCCTTTCTTACTTTATCTAGAGAAGGAGAGTGCCTGATATCATCAATTGTTAGGGTTGAATTGTTTACAATCCAAGAGTTTTTAACTTCTTCAAGGGTAATTCCTTTTTCGTGAACGACTTGGTCAAAGATGATTTTTTTATTTCCTGTTTCAAGATCCAATTCTACAATTCCAACTTCAACAATTTTTCCACCTTGTGTTAAGAATCCAGTTGTTTCTAAATCTATAATTAATATATCCATGGTTTAAAGTTGGGTTAGAATGGTAAGTCGTCGGGATCAGACTCCCCGTTAAACATTTGTGGTTGGTTTGGGCCTTGGTAATTTCCTTGAGGATTCCCAAAAGCTTGATTAGGTTGTTGGTTATTTGGGTTTTGATTAAAGCTTGGTGGGTGTTGATTAGTTTGATTTCTTCTATTGTAATCGTCAACTGCTGAACCTTGTCCGTAATAACCGCTACCAGAATTTTGTTGAGGTTGTTGACCATCAATTTTCCAACCTTGTATCGAATTAAAATAACGAGTTTCTCCTTGTGGATTAGTCCACTCACGGCCTCTTAAATTAATTGAAACAGTTGCTTTTTGGCCTATCTGAAATCCATTAAGCAAATCGCATTTATCTTGTGTAAATTCAATTAAAATATGTTGAGGGTATTGTTCTTCGGTTGTAATTACAACTTCTCTTTTTCTGAATGATGAACTCACTTGCTGTGTGGGACCAATCATTTTTATAAATCCGGTTACTTCCATTTTCTAAAGTGCTGCAGTTAAATATTGTTTTAAGTTTTCGCTAAGATGTTTTTTGTTTTGGTTTATAAATGCCAATAAAAGTTCTTTCTCGTCTATTTTCCCATGATTCAAAACAGCTTTATAACGCATATACAAATCTTTATCCTCATGGTAAATTTCAAGTTTAGATCTAAAACTATTCACACCAAAAATTACTGTTGCGTGGTCGACTTCAAATAAATCTCCGATTTTAGTTTGCTGCCAAAATAATTCATTCCTAAGATAATAAAAAGTCATTTGTCTTGCGAATACATATTTTTGTTTTCTTGATTTTTGGAAAATTTCGTTTCCGTCAAAACCCATTAATTCAGTGATTGCCTGTATAATTATTTTTTTCATGTTATGCTGATTGGCTTAGTGATAAAATTCGTTCCTGGATCAGGTGAAGATTTTCGTTTACGAGTTCTAGAATTTCTTTGTGATAATTCGATGCTTTATTTCCGTAACCTCTAGATTGGGTAATTGTCATTTCTTTTAATGAAATTTCAACGGTTTCCGTTAGTACGTTGTTAACTCTTGCCGATAGAATTAGCGAGTCTTGTTTAGCGTAATATTTGTTCGTATAAACACAATGATTATGTTTGTTACTTTCTGCAATGAACTCTTCAATGGTTTCTAATACTTTGATAGTAAGATTACCTTTTTTAAACTTTAACCCAAAGAATTTACTTTTATCAATTTCGTATTGCTTTTGATCGTAGTTCATCTTTCTTTTTTGCTCGACAATAGCTAATTTCTTATCTAATTTTCGTTTTTTAGCAACAAGTTTATTGTGAGCCTTATGCAAGTCTTTAGGACAAACGAACTTTGAATTTCTAATATCCTTTTGAAAGTATTCTAAAAGTTCAATGTAATCGAAATAAATACCTCCATCTATAGGTTTGTAGTTATTTCTTAAACAAATTTTGACTGTATTCCAATATTTTGAAACTTTATGAGATTCAGAAATTGCCACTTTTAAAAGTTGAGTTTGGTTGGCTTTAAGAAGTGTTTCAGTTCTTGAGCAGTCGTAATTCAATTGACGTTTTAGCCCTTCGAAACGAATATTTCCTAAATCGCCTTTACATCCTTTTTTAGAATATTGTTCTAAGAATACAGATTCTGGGTGATAGGCAGAAGGGTAAGGATTATAAGCGTATTGTTTGTAGTAGCTCGGATTTCTAACCTCCATTGGCCCGTAAATCGGTGTATCGCCGTAGTGCGTAAGTCTGCTGATTAAATGAAAATCATTGTCTGTATGATACTGCTGAATACATTCCAAAACGTTTGTTTTCCAATGTTCTCCTTTTCGATAATTTACATTTATATGGAAATATCTAATCACTTGGTATTCGAACATATCTTCGGCAAAAGCGATATAATAGCTTTCGTGAAACTTTCTTTTTTTGGTTTCGTAGATATGTAATTCGCTATTGCACGATGGGCAAATAGTTTCATTCTTAACAATGTCTTTAACGGGGTGAGAATTGCCACAAACACCACACCAATAGGTTTTACCAGTACTAAATCCGAACCTTGTATTACAATCCGATAGGGCGTAGCTTAATATTTTTTTATCTACGCCCGGAGTTAGCCAACTTGAGT
>CANRKI010000057.1 GCA_947631175.1 uncultured Flavobacterium sp. | reverse complement strand
ATGCCAAAAGCAAACAAGTTATTGGTATTAAAAGTAGATACAGGAATTGATGTTCGCACGATTGTTTCGGGTATTGCCGAGCATTTTACTCCAGAAGAAGTTATTGGTAAACAAGTTACTGTTTTGGTAAACTTAGCACCAAGAGCTTTACGTGGTGTAAACAGTGAAGGAATGTTGTTACTTACCGAAACGAAAGAAGGTAAATTGGTTTTCGTTAACCCTGATGAAGCAGGTGTTTACAACGGAGCAACGATTGGATAATCTTTATTATAATATAATAAAAACGGCTACTGAAAGTAGCCGTTTTTTTGTTAAATTTAGGTTTAAGAAATATTACTATGGAGTATTAAAATAGTATGAAATGAGCTTGAAATTGCATCGTAACCTCTTAATGTGAATGGTATGTTAATTAACTTTAAAAAAATACTTACTGTTTTTTTATGTAAATATTATTGTATTTTATTTAATTTAAATATTATTTTTTTAAAAAAAACGTAATAAAATTGCATTTTATCGATTTTGTAAAAAAAGACAAGTTATTATTTGGTTAAGTGAAAGTTATGTTATACTTTAGCTGAACCATAAGATATTTAGGTTAGAATTATGGTGAATTTGGGGCGATAAGGGTGGAATTTTATTCCTCCCTTTTTTTGCTTTATCGATAAAAATTACCTTTCAACGATCTTCTTTTTTTTATAAAAAAAAACATAATACATTTGATATACCATAAGTATAGTAGGTTTAAATTATGGTGAATTTGGGGCTTAAAAGGGAGAAGGTTTACTTCTCCTTTTTTTATTAAACGAAGTTTTACTTTGTATTATTGTACTTAATCGATTTTTTATGCACTTTGTCTAAATTTGTTTTATATATAATGAAAAAGGAGTCCAATTACGGACTCCTTTTCATATACTATAAAGTGTATTAATTATTTTGCATCAGCATAACGTCTTGCAACTTCTGCCCAATTGATTACATTGAAGAAAGCTGAAATATAATCAGGTCTTTTGTTTTGGTATTTTAAGTAGTAAGCATGTTCCCATACGTCCATTCCTAAAATAGGAGTACCTCCACAACCAACACCTGGCATTAAAGGATTATCTTGATTAGGAGTTCCACAAACTTCTAATTTTCCATCCTTTACACATAACCAAGCCCAACCAGAACCAAATTGTCCAGCACCAGCTTTAGAGAAAGCATCTTTAAATGCGTCAAATGATCCAAAAGCAGCATCAATTGCTTGTGCTAATTCACCTGTTGGTAGCCCACCACCATTAGGTGTCATTACTTCCCAAAATAAGTTGTGATTGTAAAAACCACCACCATTATTACGAACAGCAGCTTTAGTTAAATCTAAATTTTTTAAAATTTCTTCAATTGATTTTCCTTCTAATTCTGTTCCTGCAATTGCAGCATTTAAATTAGTAGTATAAGCGTTATGATGTCTAGAATGGTGAATCTCCATTGTTTGTGCATCAATATGTGGTTCTAACGCATCGTATGCGTATGGTAATTTTGGTAATTCGAATGCCATGATATAATTGTTTTTAAATTATTAATTCAAATTTACGATTTATAATTGTAATTAAAAATCTTTATCTTTAAAACTAAATCCTATTTTAACTCTTGTGTATACAGATAACTTTTTAATTTATGATGCATCAGCAGGATCTGGAAAAACATATACTTTAGCAAAAGAGTATATAAAGATTTTACTGACATCTAATACTAACGATTCATATAAAAAAATATTGGCAATCACATTTACAAACAAAGCTGTAAATGAGATGAAAAATCGTATTGTAACTTATTTACAAGATTTTACTAATGAAAATCCAGGCGAAAAAACGTTGGGTTTGATGCAGAGTATTGCTAATGAAACGAATTTGACGATTGACGATATTCGTGAAAAATCAAAACATATTATTAAAAATATTATTCATAATTACGCTTCTTTTGATATTTCTACAATTGATAAGTTTACTCATCGACTAATTAGAACTTTTGCTTTAGATTTGGGTTTACCTGCTACTTTTGAGGTCTCGTTAGATCAAAAAGCGATTTTACAAGAGGCTGTTGATCGAATTATTGCAAAAGCTGGGGTGGATGAACAGCTCACCAAAGTTTTAATTGATTTTGCTTTACATAAAACGGACGAAGGTAAGTCGTGGGATTTTACTTTTGATTTATTAGAAGTTGGTGAGCTGCTAAATAAGGAAATAAACCGAACTGAAATTGACGAAATTAAAGATCTTTCATTGGAGGATTTTATTGTAACTCGACAAAAACTTATCGAAATTAACAAGTTAATACTTGAATACATTACTAATAAATCTATAAATATCTTACAATATATAAAAGAGCAAAATTTTGACGAAAAAGCTTTTTCTAGAAATACTTTTATAAACTATCTAAATAAAATTGCTTTAGGCGATTTACCGGTGGATGTAAATTATTTATCAGAAGACGATGTGTTAGCTAAAATCAGCAAAAAAAATATCGAAGCGGTTTCGCCTCATATTCCCTTTTTTTTACAAGAGCTTGATTTTATTTACACTTGGCAAGGTCGTTATTTAATGTATGAGGAAACGATAAAGAACCTAACGCCTTTATCTTTATTAAATTCGATAGCAAAAGAGGTGAAATTGGTTCAGCAAGAGCAAAATATTTTGTCAATTGCTGAATTTAATAAAATTATTTTTGATGAAATACAGAGTCAACCAGCGCCATTTATATACGAGCGATTAGGTGATCGTTATCGTCATTTTTTTGTTGATGAGTTTCAGGACACCTCAGAGATGCAATGGAAAAATATTATTCCTTTAATCGATCATTCACTTTCGGGAACAGACGATTCTGGTTCAGTGGGCAGTTTAATGATTGTAGGTGATCCAAAACAATCAATTTATAGATGGCGTGGTGGTAAGGCAGAACAATTTATTGCTTTAGCTAAGGATGATGAAGGGGAAAATCCGTTTTCAAATCCTAATAAACTTGTGAAACGATTAACGACCAATCACCGCAGTTATAAGCAAGTTATTGAGTTTAATAATAGCTTTTTTGCGTTTATTTCGAACAAGTTTTTAAATACTGACTATGAAGATTTGTATCTTAATAAAAGTCGCCAATATCCTAATTCTAAAGAAGGTGGATTTGTGTCTATCGAATTTATTGAGGAAGCTGAAAAGGTTGAAGCGGATGACGAACTTTCAAAAAATGAGCTGTATCTAAAAAAGACTATTGAGATCATTGCAAAAGTAAAGGATCAAGGTTTTAATTATGGTGATATTATTTTATTGACCCGAAAGCGTAGTCAAGGTATTTTGTTGGCTAATTTTTTAACTGAAAATCAAATACCTATAATCTCATCGGAGACACTTTTATTATCCAATTCTGATGAGGTTAATTTTATTGTTAATATTTTAAAATTATTAAAGATATTCTCTGATAAAGAGGCGAAAATGGAGGCGTTATACTACATCGCAACCTATATTGTACCTGTAGTACAGACTCACGATTTTGTTTCAAATGGTTTGAGTGCCAAAACAGAGCAAGAGCTGGAGTACTTTATTCAACAAAATACAACCATTGCTTTTAGTTTTACAGATAACAAACGCAAGCCATTATACGAAATATGTGAGGAAATTATCACTAAATTTTTACCACAAAAAGCGAATGTATCTTATGTTCAATATTTTTTAGATATTGTTTTAGAGCACGATATGAAATGGCAACATGGCTTATCTGACTTTTTGGATTATTGGCAAAAAAATAAAGAAAAGTATAGTATTCCGTCGCCTGAAAATACAGATGCTGTACAAATAATGACCGTTCATAAATCCAAAGGATTAGAGTTTCCGGTGGTTATTTATCCCTTTGCTGAGGAAGATTTTACACGAACTCCTAAAGATAAATTATGGCTTGATTTGGTAACAGATGAAGAGTTGCCAATAAAAAGAGCTTTGCTCAGAAATACAAAACATACACAAAGTTTTTCTGAACAAGCAGCAGAGATAATTTTTGATGTCAATGAACAACAACTTTTAGATACGATTAACGTACTTTATGTTGCTTTGACAAGAGCAGAAGAGCAATTGTACATTATTACCACAAAAAATAAAAATAAGGATGGATACTCAACCACCAATTTATCAACCTATTTTATTGATTATTTGGAGAATGTAAAAGAGTATGATGCAAATAAAAATGAATATACTTTTGGAGAACCTACTAAAGTGTCTGAAAAACGAGAAGGTCTAAAACCAATACATTATATTGAAAATGTAACGCATTCGGGCCTTAAAAAATCAGCCGTGAAAATTGCTGTAAAAGAAACTTTAATGTGGGGAGATTATCGCGAAAAAGCTATTGAGTTTGGGAATATGGTACATCATATACTATCATATATTAAATACCCAGTAGATGTGCAAAAAAGTTTAGATAAAGCACTACGTCAAGGAATACTTTCAAAAGAATTTTACGATTCAGTAAAATATATTGTTGAAAATATCGTTAATCACCCAGATTTAAAAGAACATTTTTCGACAGAAGCTAAAGTTTTTAACGAACAAAGTATTATTAAAATTAAAAATAACACAATAAAACCTGATAGAGTTACGATATATAAAAATAAAGTAACACTTATAGATTACAAAACAGGACAAAAAAATAACCAGTATATTGAACAACTTAAAGAATATGAATTGGCTTTAATTGAAATGAATTACGAAGTTGTCAAAAAAACGATACTATATATTGGAGATAAGATAGAAATTGTAAATTTGTAAGAAATAAGAGTTAATAAACATTATGTACGGAAAAATAAAACAACATTTAGAAACTGAACTACAAAACATTACAGATTCAGGACTATATAAAAAAGAGAGAATTATAATTTCTCCGCAAGATGCAGAAATAAAAATTTCAACAGGAGAAACTGTTATTAATTTTTGTGCAAACAATTATTTAGGACTTTCTTCTCATCCAGAGGTGGTTAAAGCAGCTAAAGATGCAATGGATACTCATGGTTTTGGTATGTCATCCGTTCGTTTTATTTGTGGAACTCAGGATATTCATAAAAAGTTAGAGCAAACCATTGCTGATTTTTATGGTACAGAAGATACGATTTTATATGCAGCAGCCTTTGACGCAAACGGAGGTGTTTTTGAGCCGTTATTAACGGAAGAGGACTGCATTATATCGGATAGTTTGAACCATGCGTCGATTATTGATGGAGTTCGCTTGTGTAAAGCAGCACGTTATCGTTATAATAACAATGATATGGCTGACTTAGAGAAGCAGCTTTTACAAGCAGATTTAGACGGAAAAAGATTTAAATTGATTGTAACCGATGGGGTGTTTTCTATGGATGGATTGGTAGCTCCACTGGATAAAATTTGTGATTTAGCTGATGAATATGATGCATTAGTGATGGTTGATGAATGCCACGCTGCAGGGTTTATTGGTCAAACAGGCAAAGGAACACTTGAAGCAAAAAATGTATTGGGTAGAGTCGATATTATAACTGGTACCCTTGGTAAAGCTTTAGGTGGCGCCATGGGTGGATATACCACTGCAAAAAAAGAAATAATAGAAATTCTTCGACAACGTTCTAGACCATATTTATTTTCAAACTCTCTTGCACCCTCTATAGTAGGTGCTTCTTTAAAAGTTTTTGAGCTATTGTCTAATGATACGTCTTTAAGAGATAAATTAGAATGGAACACGAACTACTTTAAAGAAGGAATGAAAAGTGCTGGATTTGATATTATAGATGGTGATTCTGCTATTGTACCTGTCATGCTTTACGATGCTAAATTAGCACAGACTATGGCAGATGAATTATTGAAAAAAGGAATTTATGTAGTAGGATTTTTCTATCCTGTAGTTCCTAAAGATAAAGCGAGGATTAGAGTTCAACTATCTGCTGCTCATACAAAAGAGCATTTAGATAAAGCAATTCAGGCCTTTGTTGAAGTTGGTGTTTTCTTAAAAGTTTTAAAATAATTTAACAAAAATTAACGGATAATTATTTTTTAAACAAATTCTTTGTTATTAATAATTAACAATGTATTTTTGTTCCAATTATAACGTATTGTAATTAAATAAAAAAAGTATGAAAAATCTAAACAGATTATTTGTAGCTTCTTTAATGTTAGCAGGAGTAACTGCTCAAGCACAGGATAAAAACAATCCATGGGCTATTACATTTGGAGCTAACGCAGTTGATGGCGGTAGAGTAAGTGCTGCTGGTCCATTTGCAGATCAATTCTCTAACTATTTTAATGCAAAAGATAACTGGAGCATTATTCCTTCAGTATCTTACGTTAATGTATCTAGATACTTAGGAGATAATTTCTCTTTTGGTCTTACAGGGTCTGTAAATAAAGTAGATAAATTTGTAGATGCTAGAGCTACTAGACCAGGTGATTATCCTGTAGCTAATCCAGGAGATTTAATGTACTACGGTATCGATGGGGTTATTAAATATAGCTTCATGGAAATGATTGGTACTTCTTGGTTCGATCCATTTTTACATATTGGTGGAGGTTATACTTTCTTAGGTGATGCATCAGCAGGTACTGTAAACGGAGGTTTAGGTATGTCTTTCTGGTTCACTGAAAATGTAGGTTTAACATTACAATCTACTTACAAACATTCTTTCGACGATACAAGAACTCCTAACGTTGACGTTGCTACTCATTTACAACACTTTGCAGGTATCTCTTTCAAATTTGGAGGTAAAGATACTGATGGTGATGGTGTTTATGACAAAGATGACGCTTGTCCAGAAGTTGCTGGTTTAAAAGAATTCAACGGTTGTCCTGATACAGACGGTGATGGAATCCAAGATTCTGAAGATAAATGTCCAAATGATTTTGGTCCAAAAGAATTACAAGGTTGTCCTGATACAGATGGTGACGGTGTAATCGATATCGAAGATGCATGTCCAGAAATTGCTGGTCCTGCTGCTTTCAACGGTTGTCCTGATACAGACGGTGACGGTGTAGCTGATAACGTTGATCAATGTCCAGAAGTTGCTGGTGATAAAGATAACGCTGGTTGTCCTTGGCCTGATACAGATGGTGACGGTGTAGCTGATAAAGATGATAAGTGTCCAGAAGTAAAAGGAACTGTTGCTAACAATGGTTGTCCAGAAGTTACTGAAGAGGCTATCAAAAAATTAAATGCTTACGCTAAAACTATTTTATTTAACTCTGGTAAGTCTTCTTTCCAAAAACAAACTTACACAGTTTTAGAATCAATCACTGGAATTTTAAATGAGTACCCTCATGCTAAATTCTCAATTGAAGGTCACACTGATAGCGATGGTTCTGATACTTTAAACCAAAAGTTATCTGAAGAAAGAGCTGCTGCAGTTAAAAACTATTTAATTGAAAAAGGTATTGATGCTTCTCGTTTAGAGTCTAAAGGTTTTGGTGAATCTAAACCAATTGACACTAACAAAACTTCTAAAGGTAAAGCTAACAATAGACGTGTTGAAGTATTATTAGTAAAATAATATTTTAAAGTCAATATAATATGTTAAAAACGCCCTGATTATGTCAGGGCGTTTTTTTATTTTTATAGTATGGAAAACAATCATTCTTTTTTACAAAAATTAGCTAACGAGCTATTTGAAAAATTCAATTCAAATATTTCTGATATTACTATTGTATTGCCAAATAAACGTGCTAAAGTTTTTTTAATAGAAGCACTTAAAAATAAGGCCGAAAAAACCATATTTGCTCCTAATATTATCAGTATTGAGGATTTTGTGCAAGATGTTGCGCAAATTCAGACGATTGATAATGTTGAACTTCTTTTTGAATTTTATAAGATTTACACCGATTTAACTAAAACCTCAAACATTCAATCCTTTGAGATTTTCGCTAATTGGGGTAAAATACTTTTACAAGATTTTAATGAGATTGATCGCTATTTGTTAGAACCAAAGCGTGTTTTTTCTTATTTGACTGATGTTGAGGTTTTAAAACGTTGGAATTTAGAGCCTGAAGAACGTACTAAAATGATTGATTCTACCATTGATTTTTGGAACAAATTGCCTGTTTATTACCAAAATCTACAAACACATCTGTTATCTAAATCTATTGGATATCAAGGTTTGATATATAAACAAGCGGTTAAAAATATGGAAAGCTACGCAGATAAATTAGAAGAAGATTCTATTGTTTTTGCTGGTTTTAATGCTTTAAATCAGGCCGAAGAGCGTATTTTTCAATACTTTTTACAAAACAAAAAAGCCTTAGTGTATTGGGATATTGATCGTGTTTTTTTAAATGATAATTTTCACGATGCAGGTCTTTTTGTTCGAAAATTTAAAAATAAATGGCCTTTTTATAAAGACAACAATTTTGAATGGATTGTAAATAGCTTTTCAGAATCAAAAAACATCGAGGTAATTGGTACGCCAAAAACAGTTGGTCAAGCTAAGATTGCAGCTAAAATTGTTGAAAACATTCTCGATCAACAAAATAATTTAAATAAAGTAGCGGTTATTCTGGGTGACGAAAATTTATTGATGCCCGTTTTGTATGCATTACCCAATCAGGTACCAGCATTAAATATCACAATGGGTTACAGCAATAAAAATAATCCTGTTCAAATTTTAATTCAAAAAATATTTAAATTACATATTAACGCATTAAATCGCGAGTCGGATCAATATTTGTTTTATTATAAAGATTTGATCGATATTTTAGCGCATCCGTTGGTCGAAAAAATATTAAACACAAGTCAGGTTATTCAAACAATTAAAAAGAATAATATCACTTTTATTTCTTCTACAAAATTGAATTCTTTGTTTACAGAAAAATCTGATTTTTTTGCCTTTTTATTTTCCAAATGGGATCAAAATATCGATGATATTTTAAACCGATTATTGGCTATTTTAACACATATAAAGAACGCTTTACATAATGATGTACATGAGGATTTAATAACCAAAACCTTTGTGCTTTCTGTTTTTAAAGGAATTAATAAGCTTAAAAATTATTATTTAGAATATCGACTTATTAATTCGGTTGATATGCTGTTTACCATTTACAAACAAACAATTGATTTAGAAGATGTTTCTTTTGAAGGAGAGCCACTTTCTGGATTACAAGTAATGGGAGTGTTAGAAAGTCGTGTTTTAGATTTTGATACCGTAATTATTACCTCAATGAATGAAGGCGTTTTTCCGGCTGGAAAAGGCGCAAATTCTTTTATCCCTAGCGATATTAAGGTTGAATTAGGTTTGCCAACTTTTAAAGAAAAAGATGCGATCTACTCTTACCATTTTTATCACGCCCTTTTGCGTGCTAAAAATATTTACTTGCTTTATAATTCTGATCCAGCAGATGGACTAGACAAAGGTGAAATCTCTCGATTTATTACGCAGCTCGAAATCGAGAAGCAGCCAAACCATCTTCTTTCTAAAAAAATATATAATGCTTATTTGCCCGAAAAGGCGAAGCAAGAAATGGAGATTTCGAAATCTGATAAATTATTAATTCGTTTACAAGATATCGCGCAAAATAAAGGTTTTTCGCCGTCGTCGCTTACTACGTATTTACGTAATCCAATTGATTTTTATAAAAAAAGAGTTTTAGGAATTGGTGATTTAGAAGATGTTGAAGAAAATGTGGCTGTAAATACTTTAGGAACTATTATTCATGGTGCTTTGGAGGATTTATATGAACCAGTTTTAGGAAAATTTTTGTCTGAATCTGATTTATTATTGATGATGAAAAACTATCCAGAGGTTTTACTTAAAAGATTTAAAGACGAATATAAGGATGGTGAGATTTCTAGAGGTAAAAACCTGATAGCTTTTGAAGTTGCGAAGCGTAATATTTTAAATTTTTTAGACCTCGAATTAAAAGCCGTAAAAGCTGGTGATGCGATTAAAGTTCTACATTTAGAACACAATTTAAGCGTTGAGATTGTTAGCGCCTTGTTGCCTTATCCTGTAAAAATTTCGGGAAATGTCGATCGAATTGAGCTTAGAAATGGCAAATATCGAATCATTGATTATAAAACAGGTAAGGTAGAGGCTGGTGATGTTAAAATAACCAAATGGGAAGATTTGTTATCTATTAAAAAAGATAAAGTTATTCAGTTACTTTGTTATGCATTAATGTTTAAAAATACGTTTACTGCTGCTGAGTTTGAGCTTGAAGTTGGAATTATATCATTTAAAAATTTAAAGGCTGGATTTATGCCTTTTGTCGATAATTCTACAAAAGAAAGTGTAATTTCTGATTCTGTTTTAGCTAATTTTGAAACCGAAATAATCGCGCTAATTCACGAGATTTTAGATGCAGAACATACATTTGTTACAAAAAATACTTAAAGATTTTCTTTAAGTATTTTTTTTATTTCTTTCGGATTTTCTAACCACAACATATGTCCTCCTTTTATAATATAATATTTTGAGTCGCTATTTTTTGCCTCACTTTCAATTTCTTCGGCACGAATTAATTCGTCATTTTTTCCTGCTAAATAAATAACATTTTCATGAATATTAGTTAAATATTCTCGATCAACACGTTGTTTCATACCATACATACTAGCTATAATTCCTTTAGTAGACATGGCAAGCGCGTTGTTCTTTAAAAGCTCTATTTCATCACTGTTGTTTTTCTTTGCATCAGCAGTAAACAAATTCATGATGGCCATTTGTACAAAAATATTTGTATTTTTTTTCACTAATTCAATTCCACGCTCTCGATTAATTTTTCGCGTTTCACTGTCGGCTTTGCTCGATGAGTTTATCAAAAAAATTGTATCAACACATTCACTGTAAAATTCTAAAAAAGCCAAAGCAATGTAGCCTCCCATCGAGTGTCCTAGTAAATTAACCTTTTTTAGTTTTAAATGATTTAATAATTCAAAAACTAAATCCGCTTGGTCCTCCATACTGTGTATAAAACCAATACATCCCGATTCACCGTGACCTAATAAATCAATACATATAAGGTTATACTCTTTAAAATCTGGATATAAAAAATTAAAAATGGCTTTATTCTCTAAAAAACCATGTAAACAAACAATTGTTTTTTTATCTGTATCAATTGTGTTGTATTCAAAACTTATGTTTGTATTTTTATAGGAATAGTTTTCTTTTAGAACCATTTTGTTTTATTTAAACAGAATCAAAATTCTGAAGGTTTAATTTTAGTGCAAAAATATTTTTTTAGATGAAAAACGCAATTATACTTTTATTTATTTTTTGGACAAATGTAATGTTCTCACAAAATTTTACACCATTTAAAATTTACAAGACTGATGGTAAATCTATATCAGATAAAAAACTGCTAAAAGATTTGGCGCAGGCGGATATTATTTTGTTTGGAGAGTTACATGATAACTCTATCGCACATTGGTTACAATTAAAGTTTGTGAAAGAGTTGCACCAGGTCCGAAAAATAAGCGTTGGCATGGAAATGTTTGAAACCGATAACCAATCTATTTTAGACGATTATTTAAAAAGTAAGATAACTCAAAAACAGCTAGATACTTTAGCTCGCCTGTGGAACAATTATAAAACAGACTATAAACCCATTGTTGATTTTTGTAAAGAAAATAGTTTATCAGTGATCGCGACTAACGTGCCTAGACGTTATGCAAATATTTTATACAAACAAGGAGAAGAAGCTTTGATGAAATTGCCTGAAGCCGATAAAAAGTGGTTTCCTACTCTACCTATGCCCTATAATCCTGAACTACCGGCTTATAAAACAATGCTTAAAATGTTTGGGGATGCCAATCATGCTAATTTAAATTTTCCTAAAGCACAAGCGTTTAAAGATTATACAATGGCGAATGCAATTGCTGGTAATTTAAACGATTCAAAACTTCATATCCATTTTAATGGTTCCTATCATTCGGATAATTATGAGGGTATTTATTGGTATTTAAAGCAAATTAATCCCAATTTCAAGATTGTAACGATTTCGACTGTTTTGCAAGAAAAATTAGATAAACTTGAAATAAAAAATAAAAAAATATCTGATTATATTATTGTGACTGATATTGATATAACACGCACGTATTAATTAAAATACTGACATATTGATATCTATGTTTTGTTTTTAAGTGCTTAAACCGTTGTTTTTGTATTGTTTATACTGATTATAAATAATACGTAAGCATTTGTTATTACATATAATAAGCGTTATTTTTGTGTGATTTTTTAAAAACTATTTCAACAAACTAATACTATGGCAAAATCTGCACTATTAAAGTCATCTATCGCTAAAAAATGGTGGATGTCTCTTACTGGGTTATTTTTATGCGTGTTTTTAGTGGGTCACTTAGTAGGGAACTTACAATTAATTTTTGGAACTCCTTTACAATTCAACGAGTATGCGTTGTTCATGACTACTAATCCGGCAGTAAAAGTATTATCTTATGTAACTTACTTTTCTATTTTATTCCACGCTATTGATGGAATCATGTTAACAGTTCAAAACAAAAAGGCACGCCCTGTAGGATATGCTGTTAAAAATGATAAAGTAAGTAGTACTTGGGCTTCAAGAAACATGGCTGTTTTAGGAACATTATTATTAGTGTTCATTGCAACTCACATGGTTAACTTCTGGGCAAAAATGCATTTCTCTCAAATGCCATTACAACAACAAGTGGTTAAAATTGCTAACCCAATGAGTGGTATCGAAGAAGAGATTGCTGTTTATAACTTCACAGACGGTTCTGCAGCTCCAACTAACGTTGTAGAAATGGGACAGTTAGAAATTAAAAACGGAAAAGATTTTTACCAAGCAGGAACTGATTTAAAAGTTAAAGAAGGTTACAAAGATTTATACAAAATCACAGTTGATTTCTTTAAAGATCCTAGCTTAGGTTTAGTATTTACTATTTTCTATGTGTTATCTATGGTAGTTTTAGGTTTCCACTTAAGCCACGGATTCGCATCTGCATTCCAATCTTTAGGATTAAGCAATCCTAAATATAATGGATTAATTAAAACTGTAGGTTTAGGTTTTTCAATCATTGTTCCAGCTTTGTTTGCAATTATTCCTATCTACATTCATTTTGTTAAATAATCAATATCCTAATAGATTATGAAGTTAGATTCTAAAATACCAGCTGGTCACATTTCAAGTAAATGGACTGACTATAAAGATCATTTAAAACTTGTTGCTCCAAATAACCGTGGTAAAATCGATGTTATCATTGTTGGTACTGGTTTAGCAGGAGCTTCTGCTGCGGCATCATTAGGAGAAATGGGTTATAATGTTAAAGCATTTTGTTACCAAGATTCTCCACGTCGTGCACACTCTATCGCTGCACAAGGTGGTATTAACGCTGCTAAAAACTATCAAAACGACGGTGACTCTGTGTACCGTTTATTCTATGATACAATTAAAGGTGGTGACTATAGAGCACGTGAGGCAAACGTTCACCGTTTAGCTGAAGTTTCTGTTAACATCATCGACCAATGTGTGGCTCAAGGTGTTCCTTTCGCACGTGATTACGGTGGATTATTAGACAACCGTTCTTTCGGGGGTACTCAAGTTCAACGTACATTTTACGCTGCAGGTCAAACAGGTCAACAATTATTATTAGGTGCATACTCTGCATTATCTAGACAAATTGGTTTAGGTCACGTTAAAATGTACAACCGTCACGAAATGTTAGACATTGTTAAAGTTGATGGTAAAGCACGTGGTATTATTGCTCGTAACCTAATCACAGGAGAAATTGAACGTCACTCTGGTCACGCTGTAGTTATTGCTACTGGTGGATACGGTAACGTTTACTTCTTATCTACAAATGCAATGGGATCTAACGTAACTGCTGCGTGGAAAATTCACAAAAAAGGAGCTTTCTTTGCTAACCCATGTTACGTACAAATTCACCCAACTTGTATTCCTGTACACGGAACAAACCAATCTAAATTAACGTTAATGTCTGAGTCATTACGTAACTCAGGACGTATTTGGGTTCCTAAAAAAATCGAAGATGCTCAAGCAATCCGTGCTGGTAAATTAAAACCAACACAAATTGCTGAAGAAGATAGAGATTATTACTTAGAGCGCCGTTACCCTGCATTCGGTAACTTAGTACCTCGTGACGTAGCTTCACGTGCTGCTAAAGAAAGATCTGATGCTGGTTTTGGTATCGAAAACAATGCAACTGGTGAAGGTGTTTACTTAGATTTCTCTTCTGAAATTGAGAAAAAAGGTAAAGAAATGGCTTACATTCAAGGTGACCACAACCCTACTAAAGATAAAGTTGTTGCTTTAGGTAAACAATGGATTGAAGAGAAATATGGTAACTTATTCACGATGTATGAAAAAATTACAGACGAGAATCCATATGAAACTCCAATGAAAATTTATCCAGCGGTTCACTACACAATGGGTGGTGTTTGGGTTGATTACAACTTACAATCAACTATTCCTGGATGTTTTGTAGCTGGTGAAGCAAACTTCTCTGACCACGGAGCAAACCGTTTAGGTGCTTCTGCGTTAATGCAAGGTTTAGCAGATGGTTATTTTGTATTACCTTACACTATTTCTGATTATTTAGCTGGAGATATCCGTACAGGTAAAATTTCTACTGACTCACCAGAATTCGTTGAAGCTGAAAAAGAAGTTACTGATTTAATCAACCAATTATTAAGCGTAAAAGGTTCTAAATCGGTAGATCATTACCACAAAGAATTAGGACACATTATGTGGAATAAAGTTGGTATGGCTCGTAACGAACAAGGTTTAAAAGAAGCTATTGCTGAAATTGCTCAATTACGTGATGAGTTCTACAAAAATGTTTATGTTCCAGGTTCTGCAGACGAGCTAAACCCAGAATTAGAAAAAGCATTACGTGTAGCTGACTTTATGGAATTAGGTCAATTAATGGCAGTTGATGCTTTACAACGTAAAGAATCTTGTGGAGGTCACTTCCGTGAAGAATATCAAGATGCTGAAGGTGAAACGTTACGTGATGACGTTAACTTTAAATTTGTTGGTGCTTGGGAATACAAATCAATGGATGCTACACAAGCTGTTCTTCACAAAGAAGAATTAGTTTATGAGTCTATCACTATTGCAGCTAGAAATTACAAATAATCTAAAATCCGTAGAAGGAATATAATACATCATATTATGGCTTCATCTAAAAATATAAATATATCTCTTAAAGTTTGGCGTCAAAAAAACGCTAAAACTCCTGGAGCTATGGAAACATATAGCTTAGCTGATGTTTCAACTGACAGTTCTTTCTTAGAAATGTTAGACCAATTAAACGAGCAATTAATCTCTGAAAAAAGAGAACCAATTGCTTTTGACCACGACTGTCGTGAAGGTATTTGTGGTATGTGTTCATTATTTATTAATGGTCAAGCACACGGTCCTGAAAATGGAGTTACTACTTGTCAATTACACATGCGTAAATTTAAAGATGGTGATACTATTTATGTTGAACCTTTTAGATCTAAAGCTTTCCCTGTTATAAAAGACTTAATGGTAGACCGTTCATCTTTTGACCGTATTCAACAAGCAGGTGGTTTCGTTTCTGTAAACACATCTGGTAATACGCAAGATGCAAACGCAATTCCTGTTCCTAAACATGATGCTGATAGAGCTTTCGAAGCTGCTGCTTGTATTGGTTGTGGAGCTTGTGTTGCAACTTGTAAAAACGGTTCGGCTATGTTATTCGTTGGTGCTAAAGTATCTCAATACGCTTTATTACCACAAGGACAAGTTGAGGCAGCTACACGTGTACAAAACATGGTTCGCCAAATGGACGAAGAA
>CANRKI010000056.1 GCA_947631175.1 uncultured Flavobacterium sp. | reverse complement strand
TCGTCTTGATCGTAAACAATAGTTGCTCCTTTGGTAACTTCTGGATTTAATTCGTAACCTTCTGGATGTGTGATAACAAAATCAACATCTGCTTTTAACATCATTTTTGCGAATGAGTTAGGTACTGCATGTGGTAATGCTTTTGGATGTGGAGCCCAAGTTAAAACTACTTTAGGTCGTGTTGTTTGTTTTTGCTCCTCGATTGTTAAAATATCTGCAACTGCTTGTAAAGGATGTTCTGACGAACCCTCTAAACTAATAATTGGAACAGAAGCATATTTAACAAAGCTGTTCATAACTTGTTCAGCTAAATCATTTTCTTTATCTGTAAGTGTTGGGAAACTACGAATAGCAATAATATCACAATATTGAGAAACAACTTGTGCCGCTTCTTTAATATGTTCTGATTTATTACCATCCATTACCGCACCATCTTCAAACTCCAAAGTCCAACCTTCGTTGTTCAAATTCATTACCATAGCGTTCATACCTAAGTTTTGAGCCGCTTTTTGGGTAGATAAACGTGTTCTTAAACTTGGGTTGAAGAATAACAAACCAATAGTTTTATTTTCTCCTAATTGTTTGTTACCAAAAGGATTTTTTTTGATTGATTTTGCTAGCTCAACTAAGGCGTTCACGTCTTGAATTTGATCTACAGAGATAAAGTTTTTCATTTTTAAAAATTAATTATTTAAAGTAGCTAAAGCTTTTTTTAATCCGTTAAAGAAGAAGTCGATATCCTCTTTAGTAATGCCTAATGGCGGTAAAATGCGTAAAAGATTTTTTTGAGAAGCGCTTCCGGTAAAGATGTTTTCTTCTAAAATTAATTTTTTACGTAAAGTTGCAATATCAAAATCAAAGGCAATACCAAGCATTAAGCCACGACCTTTAACTTCAATAATTTGTGGGAAATCTTTTGTTTTTTCAACAAAATAAGCATTGATTTCTTCTACATTTTGCATTAAATTTTCGGCAACAATAGTATCTAAAACAGCAATTGCAGCTGCACATGCTAAATGATTTCCACCAAATGTTGTTCCTAATAAACCATGAGAAGCTTTAAATTCTGGTGAAATTAAAATTCCTCCAATAGGGAATCCGTTCCCCATACCTTTTGCCATCGAAATAATATCGGCTTGGATATTGTGGTGTTGGTGCGCAAAGAATTTGCCTGAACGCCCGTATCCTGATTGAATTTCATCTAAAATTAAAACAACTTCATGTTGTGTTGTTAAAGCACGTAATTGTTGGAAAAACTCTGGAGTTCCTTGGTCTAAACCACCAACACCTTGAATTCCTTCAATAATAACACAACAAACATCTCCTTTTGCTAATTCGTTTTCTAACGCAACTACATCGTTTAATGCAATAAATACCACTTCGTGATTTGCATTTAATGGCGCTACTAACGATGATCCGTCTGTAGCAGCAACAGCAGCAGAGGTACGTCCGTGAAACGATTTGTTAAAGGCAACAACTTTTTTCTTTTTATTATGGAAAGAAGCAAGCTTTAATGCATTCTCGTTCGCCTCGGCACCCGAATTACATAAAAATAAATTGTAATCGTTGTAACCAGAAACTTGTGCTAATTTTTTGGCTAATTCTTGCTGAATTGGATTAACAATTGAGTTTGAGTAAAAACCTAATTTAGCTACTTGTTCTTGTACTGCTTTTACGTAGGTTGGATGTGCATGACCAATTGAAATTACACCGTGACCACCGTAAAAGTCTAAATATTCGTTTCCTTTATCGTCCCAAATTTTAGCAAATTCGCCTTTAACTGGTACAATATCATATACTGGATATACGTCAAATAAATTTTTCATTTTTGTTTTTTTAGGTAGATTAAAAATTACCTGATTTTAGTTTT
The DNA here is from genome assembly GCA_947631175.1 of uncultured Flavobacterium sp. GTDB lineage: Bacteria > Bacteroidota > Bacteroidia > Flavobacteriales > Flavobacteriaceae > Flavobacterium. The sequence goes on along the minus strand of CANRKI010000056.1, from coordinate 14,079 downwards.
AAACCTTTAGTTTCGTCTAAGCCAAACATTAAATTCATGTTTTGTACCGCTTGACCCGATGCACCTTTAATTAAGTTATCGATTATCGAAGTAATTAAAAGTTTGTCGCCATGTTTTTCTAACGAAATAATACATTTATTAGTTTGTACAACTTGTTTTAAATGAATTGCATCTGTAGTAACATGTGTAAAAGGTTCGTTTTTGTAAAAATCTTTGTACCAAGCTACAATGGTATCTAAATCGGCATCAACTTTAGTATAAAGTGTTGCAAAAATACCACGTGTAAAATCGCCACGATTTGGAATAAAAAGTAAATCGTTAGCATAATTTGCTTGTACTTGCTGTAAACTTTCAGTGATTTCTCCAATGTGTTGGTGGCTAAAAGCTTTGTAATGCGACATGTTATTGTTGCGGTAACTGTGATGTCCGGTTGCTGTTGGTTTTACACCAGCTCCTGTACTACCAGTTGTTGCATTAACATGTATATCGTTATTTAACACATTGTGTTTCGCTAACGGAAGTAAGGCTAACTGAATAGCAGTAGCAAAACAACCTGGGTTAGCGATGTAATGTGTGTTTTTAATTTGATCTTTATTTAATTCAGGTAATCCGTAAACAAACTCCTTTTCATTCCAAACTGCATCGTTGTTTAAACGGAAATCATTACCTAAATCAATAATTCGTGTATGAGAAGCAAAGGTGTTCTGAGATAAAAAATCTATAGATTGACCATGACCTAAGCATAAGAACACTACATTAACCTCTGGATTAATTGTATCAGTAAAAACTAAATCTGTTTCGCCAAATAAATCTTGGTGAACATTAGTAATAGGTTTCCCTGCGTTTGTTGTTGAATAAACAAAATCGACTTGTGCTTTAGGATGGTTTTGAATGATGCGTAGCAATTCGCCCGCTGTGTATCCAGAACCACCAATGATTCCAATATTAATCATATTTTAATTTATTTACGTTTGAGTAAATTTTTTGTGCGTTTCCTAAAATTTTAATGAAACCTTTTGCGTCATCAGCCGTCCAAGCGTTGTTCATTTCGCCGTACTGACCAAACTCGGAGTTCATTAAATCAAATTCAGACTCAATACCATCTAAACTAAAGTGGTATGGTTGTAATGTAACGATAACGTCACCAGTAACCGATGTTTGCGTAGATTGTAAGAAATCCTCAATGTTACGCATAATTGGATCTAAAAATTGCCCTTCGTGGAAAAGCATTCCGTAAAAATCTGCTAACGATTGTTTCCAGTGTAATTGCCATTTAGAAAGTGTGTGTTTCTCTAATAAATGGTGTGCTTTAACAATAATTAGTGGCGCAGCAGCTTCAAAACCTACACGACCTTTAATACCAATAATAGTATCTCCAACGTGAACATCGCGACCAATTGCATATTGAGAAGCAATTTCTTCTAAAGCAACAATGTTTTGAGCTGGTGTGTTTTCAATACCATTAAACGCAACTAATTCACCGTTTTTAAATGTTAAACGAACTTTTTCTTCTCCTTCTTTTTGTAATTGAGAAGGATACGCTTCGCTTGGTAATGGTTGGTTTGATGTTAAAGTTTCTTTTCCACCTACAGATGTTCCCCAAATCCCTTTGTTAATTGAGTATTGTGCTTTTTCCCAAGAATAGTTAACTCCTTTTGATTGTAAGTAAGCAACTTCTTCTTGACGTGATAATTTTAAATCACGAATAGGAGTGATGATCTCGATTTCTGGAGCGATAGTTTGGAAAATTAAATCGAAACGAATTTGGTCGTTTCCAGCACCAGTAGAACCATGTGCAATTGCAGTTGCTCCGTGGTTTTTAGCGTATTTAATCACCTCTAAAGCTTGGAAAACACGTTCTGCACTTACAGAAAGTGGGTAAGTATTGTTACGTAAAACATTTCCAAAAATTAAATATTTGATTGCTTTTTCGTAGTATTTTTCGATAATGTCTAAGTTAGCGTGTTTTGCACTTCCTAACTCGTAGGCTCTATCTTCAATAGCTTTTAACTCTGCTGCATCAAATCCACCTGTGTTAATTAAAACGGTGTGAACTTCATACCCTTCGTCTTGTAAATATTTTAAACAGTAAGATGTATCTAAACCTCCGCTGTATGCTAAAACTACTTTTTTCATATCAAATTATTTTTTAAGGAATAATGCTTTTTTAATGTTTTTTAATCTTTTTAATACTTTTTTATTGAATGTATATCCTGGATGTGTTGTTTTATCACCTTCATTTTTAGACTGATTTCTTTTTTCAGCAGGGTCAAATAACATACCTGTACACAAGCACATTTTGTTTTCTTTGCGAGTTAAAATATCAAAGTTTACACATGTTTTACACCCAGCCCAAAACGCAGGGTCATCTGTTAATTCCGAAAAAGGTACTGGTCTGTAACCTAAATCCGAATTAATTTTCATTACGGCTAAACCAGTCGTGATACCAAATATTTTAGCCTCAGGAAACATTTTTCGAGAATAATCGAAAGTATAGGATTTAATTTTTTTTGCTAACCCGTATTTTCTAAAATCAGGGTGAACAATTAATCCCGAATGGGCTACATACTGAGCATGAGACCAAGTTTCGATATAACAAAATCCAGCAAAAGTTCCATCTTCAGCAAGAGCAATAATTGCTTGTTGTTGATCAATTTTTTTGTGGATATATTCAGGAGTACGTTTGGCAATGCCTGTACCTCTTACTTTTGCAGATGACTCAATAGTATCTACAATCTCTTGTGCGAAATGATAATGCTCTGGTTGAGCTACCATAATTTTTACATCCATTACAGATAAAAACAATAAAAATTAATGTAATATTTTTTTACTTCAGAAATATAGTGGGATATATTTATCTAGCTCCTACAGTTAAAAATTGTAGAAGTGCATAGAAATTTAACAGAATTAAAAGTGTTTAATTACTGTCTAATTACAATATACCGGTAAGAATTTTTTGGAAATATGATATTTAAAGAAAGTACATTATGATATAATGCAATTAATAAAGTATTTTTCACCTTTTAAAAAATATTAAATAATAAACATGCAAACTTTGTCTTTTTTAGACGTAAGAAGTGGCAGTGTAATCTATAAAAGAATTACACTAGCGATGTCCGCGATATTGGGTTTATATTTAATATGTTGTTTTTCACGATGCAAATGTATGAATAAAAAAGATATAAACTAGCTTTTTTTGTCTATTAAGACATTTTTAACAAAATCGTTTTAATTTTGGTTTAATCAATTTTTACTTTATTGATATTGTGATAAATAAAAAAAGCTGATGTAAAACATCAGCTTTTAGTTTATATTTAATTACGCAGGTAATTCTTCATTGTTTTTTGGAGCTTCTGGTAAATCAGCTCTAAAAATAAACGATGCTAATTCTTTATTTAAGTCGTTTAATGTACGTTTAAACAAGTTAAAAGCTTCGAATTTGTAAATTAATAACGGATCTTTTTGTTCGTGAACAGCTAATTGTACAGATTGCTTTAGTTCGTCCATTTTACGTAAATGTTTTTTCCAAGCTTCATCTAATAACGCTAAAGTGATGTTTTTCTCGAACTCATCGATTACAGAATGTCCTTGTGTTTCGAAAGCTGATTTTAAGTTTGTAACAACGCTTAATGTTTTTTGTCCATCAGTAAACGGAATCACAATACGCTCAAAACGATCGCCTTGGTTTTCAATAACATCTTTGATTACAGGATAAGCATTACGTGCATTTCTGTCGTTTTTCTCTCTGTAAACGCGGGTTGCTGTTTCGTATACTTTATCAATAATTTCTTGACTTGACATACGAGCAAATTCATCCTGACTCATTGGAGCTCCAATTGCGAAGGTTGTGATTAACTCGAACTCAAAGTTTTTGTAATTATTAGTAGCTTTATTGTTGTCTGTGATAAAATCGGCTAAGTCATACATCATATTAGCGATATCAACTTTTAAGCGTTCACCAAATAAAGCATTTCTACGACGTTTGTATACAATTTCACGTTGCGCGTTCATTACGTCGTCAAATTCTAATAAACGTTTACGAGAACCAAAGTTATTTTCTTCAACACGTTTCTGTGCTCTTTCAATCGATTTAGTCATCATTGAGTGTTGGATAACTTCACCTTCTTTAATTCCCATGCGATCCATTAATTTGGCTACACGCTCAGAACCAAATAAGCGCATTAATTGATCTTCTAAAGATACATAGAATTGAGATGATCCTGGATCACCTTGACGACCAGCACGACCACGTAACTGACGGTCTACACGACGTGAATCGTGACGTTCTGTACCAATAATTGCTAAACCACCAGCGGCTTTAACTTCGTCTGATAATTTAATATCCGTACCACGACCAGCCATATTAGTTGCAATTGTAACAATACCAGCGTTACCAGCTTCGGCAACAATTTGTGCTTCTTGCTTATGTAATTTAGCATTTAATACATTGTGTTTAATACCTCTCATTTTAAGCATACGGCTTAATAATTCTGAAGTATCAACAGATGTTGTACCAATTAATACAGGGCGGCCCGCTTGTGATAGTTTAACTACATCTTCAATAACTGCGTTGAATTTTTCGCGAGTTGTTTTGTAAATTAAATCTTCTTTATCGTGACGAGCAATTGGACGATTTGTTGGAATTTCAACAACATCTAATTTATAAATCGACCAGAATTCACCAGCTTCCGTTACAGCAGTACCTGTCATACCAGATAATTTGTTGTACATACGGAAGTAGTTTTGCAACGTAACTGTAGCAAAAGTTTGTGTTGCTGCTTCAATTTTTACATTTTCTTTCGCTTCGATTGCTTGGTGTAAACCATCCGAGTAACGACGACCGTCCATAATACGACCTGTTTGCTCGTCTACAATCATTACTTTATTTTCCATTACAACATATTCGCTATCTTTTTCGAATAGGGTGTAAGCTTTAAGTAATTGTGTTAAAGTATGGATTCTTTCAGATTTGATAGAGAAATCTTGATATAAAGCTTCTTTAGCAACTGCTTCATCTTCTTTAGAAAGTTTCTTTTTATCAATGTTAGCAATTTCAGTTCCAATATCTGGTAAGATAAAAAAGTCTTCAGAAGTTGATTTAGAAAGTTCTTTAATTCCTAAATCAGTTAATTCAACTTGATTGCTTTTTTCTTCAATAACAAAATACAAAGCTTTATCCACAATTGGCATATCGCGGTTATTATCGGCCATGTATGTGTTTTCTGTTTTTTGAAGAATTTGGCGAACCCCATCTTCAGATAAAAACTTAATTAATGGTTTGTGTTTTGGTAACGCGCGGTAGGCACGTAATAATTGGAAACCACCTTCTTTAGTGTCACCTGCTTTAATTAAACGTTTTGCTTCTGTTAAACAGTTTGTTGCAATGTTACGTTGTAATTGATAAATAGATTCTACTTGAGGTTTAAGTTCGTTAAACTCGTGACGATCTCCTTGAGGAACTGGTCCAGAGATAATTAATGGTGTACGTGCGTCATCAATTAAAACCGAGTCAACCTCATCCACAATCGCATAATTGTGTTTGCGTTGTACAAGCTCTTCAACCGAATGCGCCATGTTATCGCGTAAGTAGTCAAAACCAAATTCGTTATTTGTCCCATAAGTAATGTCTGCTTGGTAAGCAGCACGACGTCCTGGTGAGTTTGGTTGGTGATTATCAATACAATCAACGCTTAACCCGTGGAATTCAAAAATTGGAGCTTTCCAAGAGCTATCACGTTTTGCTAAATAGTCGTTAACAGTTACTACGTGTACTCCATTTCCGGTAAGTGCATTTAAATAAACAGGTAGTGTAGAAACTAAAGTTTTACCTTCACCTGTTTGCATTTCAGCAATTTTACCTTGATGTAAAACAGCACCACCAATTAACTGCGTGTCGTAATGTACCATGTCCCAAGTTACTAAGCGACCTGCTGCATCCCAAGAATTTGCCCAATTTGCTTTATCTCCCTCAATTGTAACATAAGGTTTAGTTTGTGCAAAAAGTTTATCTTTCTCTGTAGCTGTAACTGTAACAGTTGTGTTTTCTTTAAAACGACGCGCCGTAACTTTCATTACAGCAAACGCTTCTGGTAAAATGTCTGTTAATACTTTTTCGCTAATTTCGTACGCTTCTTTTTCGATAGCATCGATAGAGGCATAAATGTTTTCGCGAACATCAAAATCTTGAGTGCCTTCAATTTCTTGTTTAAGAGATTGAATTTTAGCATCTTTATCCGCACGTGCTTGTTTAATTAAGTCTTGAAAGTAAACCGTTTTAGCACGTAATTCATCGTTGTTTAACGATAAAAATTCGTTTTCATATTTTTTAACTTTCTCAATGATAGGTCGAATCGCTTTCACGTCTTTTTGTGACTTATCACCTACAAAAGCTTTAATTATGGTGTTAATTAAACTCATAATAGTTTTGTGTATGTATTTAGTAAGGTATATTAAAAATAAAAAAAGTCTCGCAGATGAGACTTTTTTTACTGTATTCTTATATTAATACTCATCCTCATTCCAAAGATAATCTTCGTCAGTCGGATAGTCTGGCCAAATTTCTTCCATAGATTCATAGATCTCCCCTTCGTCCTCAATAGACTGTAAGTTTTCTACCACTTCTAATGGAGAGCCTGTTCTGATAGCATAGTCGATAAGCTCGTCTTTAGTGGCTGGCCACGGAGCATCACTTAGATAAGATGCTAATTCTAATGTCCAATACATTTCTTAATCGATTTTAAGTTTTATGCAAAAATAGATTTAATACTGAAAAAATCAAGTAAAAAAAAGTTTTATTTAAAAAAAATAAAGAACGTAATTTTTTACTGATCAAAGTTTGGATGGAATTGATAGGATTATTGTCTAGGAATCCATTTTATTTCATCAGCTTTTAAATCGAAAGACAACTTTCGTGCCAATACAAAAATGTAGTCAGAAAGTCGGTTTAAATACATAATTACCATTTGATCGATCTCTTCTGTCTGACTTAATTCTGTCGCAAGACGCTCTGCACGCCTGCATACACAACGTGCAATATGACAATATGACACAGTGGTATGTCCGCCCGGAAGTACAAAATGTGTCATAGGTGGTAAAGCACTATCCATTTGGTCAATTTCATTCTCTAAATAAGCTACATCCTGATCCGAGATGCGAGCGATATCTAAACGTAATTTTCCGTTTTTTAAAACTTCTTTATCTACAGGTGTTGCTAAAATAGCTCCAACAGTAAATAAACGATCCTGAATTTCAATCAAAACATCTTTATAATGTGGATTCATTTCTTGATCACGAATTAAACCAATATACGAGTTTAACTCATCTACTGTTCCGTAACTCTCAATACGAATATGATTTTTAGGCACACGTTGCCCTCCAAATAACGCAGTTGTTCCTTTATCTCCAGTTTTTGTATATACTTTCATTTTTGTTTTTTTGATTTTAGCTTATAAAAATATAATTTTTTAATGTAACACCTTTGATTTTTATACTTATTTTACATGGATATATCACTTAAACAAACTTTAAAGCAAAAAAGAATATTAATTTTAATTCAAAGTTAAATTTTGTACTACAAGCAAATCGCACCCACATCTTTTTTAGTTCTTGGTTTGGGCAATGGCGTTGCCAACCACAATCCAAAATTTAATCCCGACGAAAAGGCGCTTAAAAATGGAGTTATCGCACAAGTTCAAATTATTTTAGATTATTTAAACACAAAATAAAACTAAGCTCTTGATTTTTTCAAGAGCTTTTTTATTTGGGCGTTGCCTTATTTTACATAGAAGAATAACCAAGACCCAAGCTCAATTTTAAAAATAAGGCCGGGCTTTTTGCACTCGCAATTTTTTCACTGCGTTACAAAATGTGCTCAAACAATGCGCCAATCCCTAACGCGCTCGCGCCAAGTTTTTATTTTCTACTCAAAAGATAATAGTTTACTAGGTGTTTTGCATTAGGGATGGAAGCATTGTTGGAGCTCCTAGCGTAGTGAAACAAGCTAGAGCGACTGCGTACAGCCCGCCGCGCCCACGAAAAGGCGCGGAATGCCCAAAAATCAAAAAAAGTGGACCTGTTAGGATCCACTTAAAAAAAAAATTAACTAAATCGAGATCTATTTTATGGAAATATCTCCGCTTCCTATGGTGTTCTGAGTCACATTTTTTGGGTTTCCGGTTACATAAATATCTCCCGATCCTTTTACCTGCGCTTGCACTTGGTTGGTAGCTTTGGCAGTAATGTCCCCCGATCCGATTACTGTTAAATTCGCGTCTTCACTGGTTAAATTTTTAGCCACAATGTCGCCTGATCCTTTTACAACAGCTTCTAAATAGTTGGTTTTTCCTTGTAAATTAATATCGCCCGAACCAATTACCGTAGCTTGTATTTTATGATTGCTAACCGCTAAATTAATATCCCCCGAACCTTTTAGGTTTAACATTAACTCGTTGTTTGTTAATTGGTTGTTGGAACTAATTTCTCCTGGTCCAGCAAGCGAAAGTTCAGAAATAGTTTCGACAGGTACTTTAATAACTAACGGCTTTTTAAATGAAAAATTGTTGTCAGATTTCATTTTTATAGTTAATTTTTCGTTTTCAACCCAAGCTTCTACATATTCAATTAGGTTGTCATCGCCCGATATTTCAATTTTACCTTCTTGCCCTTTAATTAAAACAACCTTCAAAACTCCTTTTACATGAATTTGGTCGTAACTTTTTGTAGTTAAGTTTTTTGTGGCAAGTTTTCCGCTTCCTTTAATTCTTTTTTGCGCCTGAACACTCGTGATCGCACTTGTAAGAATGGCTAAAATAAAGATGTATTTTTTCATGATTACTGTAAGTTTAAAGTGGTGTAATTCCCGTTTACTTTTATTTTTAAATTCTGGTTGTTTCCGTTGTTTATTTTGTATTCCTTTTGGTTGCCGTTTTCTGATTTTAACGTATAATTTAAATCGTAATTGGTTTTCAGTTTAAAATAATTTCCGGCTGCGTGTAAAACATACGCATTTTGAGCTGTGTTTTTTAGATTTAGAGTTCCGTAATTGGTAGATAACTGAACGTATTCGGTTGTTTTTTGAATGTTTTGATTGATCGTGCTGTAATTGGAATTGATGACACTGCTAACATCCACTTGATTTAAATCTGCGTTTAAATAGTTTCCGTGTATTTCGATTTTCTGAATTTTTTGCGTATTTATTTTGCTGTAATTGGTTTCAAAATGTGCCGTTCCTGCATTGTTTAGTTTAAAGGTATTGTAATTTCCTTTTGCAATTATGTAGTTTACAACATCAATATCAATGGAAGAATAACGAATGTCTAGCGTTACGTAGTTAATGTAATCCGCTTTTGAATGACTAAGATACGATAGATTAAAACTGTTATTTTTACTATTTAGTTTGCCTAAATTTAAGCTTCCGTATGCGCAAGTTAGTTTTAATGTGTTGTTTAATTCGTTAATATTAACTTTCCCATATTTTTGAGAAACGTTGGCCATGGCGTTTTTTGGGATTTTAATGGTGTAGTTAATCTCCATTTGTTTGTTTCCAGAAAGGCTTCGTTTAAAAACGGTTGTTGCTGATACACTATTGTTGCTTTGTTCAAAATCGACGGTAATGTTATTTAATAAATCGGTTGTTTTTTTATCCGTATTTGCGGCAACCGTTATATCTACCGTATATTCGATTTTTTTTTGGTCCCAAAGCAAAACAGTGATGTTTCCGTATGAATTGGTCACGTTCATGGTTACATCAGAGGTTGTATTAAATTCTTTTACAATTTTTTTAGTTTTTGAAGGATACTTAAAATCAGTAGCAAAACTGCTGTGTACGATACAGATAAAGAAAAGTAGGTTAAATATTTTTTTCATGATTGTTCGAGTTTAATGATTGAATTAAATTGATTTGTTTTTGCACGCTTTGTAAAAAATCCAAACGTGTTTGCATGTTAATTATCATGGCATTTAAAAGTTGCTCGTTAAGTCCTTTTTGACTTCGTTCGATTTCTAATTTCGCATAATCTTTTTCCAGTCGATTAATTTCGGTAACTGCATCTGCAATGATTGGTCGAGTAGAAGGGGTTTCGAGTTGTTTTAACCCTTCGATTTGTAATTGAACTTGATTTGCGTAATATATAGTTGGCTCCAAGCCAGAATCTGTTTTGGCTGTGTTTGAAATATAATAAGCGCCCAAACAAAAACTTAAAATTGCTATAGCAACCCAACTCCCATATTTTATATAAGCTTGTTTTGTTTTTTGTGTAGCTTTTTCAGCATTCAACTTGTTTAAAAATCGTATTTCGTGTCCTTCGTTGGGTTCTTCCCAATCCCAATCGGTGTTATATGGTTTCATAGACTTCTAATTTTTGTTTTAAACTACTTTTTGCCCTGCTTAAAAGGGTTCGGCAATTACCGTAGTTAATTTGTAATATTTCTGCAATTTCTTCTAAATCGTATCCTTCAATAAAATGTAAGGATAAGGCAATTCGATAATTGGATTTTAGAGTAAGCATTGCTTGTAATATTTTTTTGCGTAATATTTCATTCTCAAATTCTAAATCCAAATGGGCAACCTCGGTTATGGTTTGAAATTTTTCATCTAAAGTTTCCGTTTGCCATTTTTTTTGACTTTTAACTACAGTTAGGCAGTGTCTAATTACTAATTGTTTTAGCCAGCCAGCAAACATTTGATTGTTTTGTAAATCATTTAAACAGTTAAAAGCTTTTAAAAAGCATTCTTGCATGGCATCTTCTGCTTCTTCCTTATTGTTTAATATTCGGTAAGCGGTATTAAACATAGCTCTGTAAAATAATTTATAAATAGCAAATTGCGCTTCTGTACTTCCGGATTTACACCGTTCAATTAGTAAACTTATGTTCGATTTGTCGGTCACAGTTACAGTTTTTGGTGGTTTAGTTAAGCTTATATATGTAAAGACTATTTAAAAAAGTAAATGTTACACTTTTTGATATTTATTTTTGATTAGGATGGAATATAATAAAAAAAGGTCGGAACTAGTTCCGACCTTTTTAAGATTAATTTTCATTTTTTATTTTAAGTTGAATCAATTCAACTGAATTTCGATACATTTTTAAAATCGTTCCGGTGTAATTTTCCAGATCAATTTCGTCGTTAACTTTAAATTCTTGTTGGTTATATTTATCCGAAATTAAACCAGCTAAAGTTTCGTAGTGCTCACTCTCATCAAACGAAAATGGTAGAAAACGATTGATATCTGCAATATTTTCGTGCGAATTTACATTATAAACTCCTTCACTAATATTAGCTACAATAGGTTCTTCGTTGTCGTATTCGTCTTGAATTTCGCCTACTAATTCTTCCAAAATATCTTCTAAAGTTACTAACCCCGAGAATTCTCCAATTTCGTCTGTAACAATAGCAACTTGTGCGTGTTTTTTCTGAAAAGTTTTTAAAAGATTTTTAATTAAAGTTGTTTCAGAAACAAATAAAGGAGTACGAAGCATATCTTTAATATCAATGTCATTTCCTTTCAAGGCAAAAGCTTTAAATAAATCTTTAGTATATAAAATTCCTTTTATGTTTTCTGCCGAATTTTCGTAAACGGGATATCTCGAATATCCTTCGCTTAAGGTATAACGAATAATATCTGGAATTGGAGATGAAATCTCAATAGCCGATACATTTTTCTTAAGGGTTAAAACGCTACTTACACGTCTGTCATCAAAATCAAAAACGTTTTGAATTAATTCTCGTTCAGTTTCTTCAATCGCACCACCTTCTTGACTTTCGGTGATAATCATTTTTAATTCTTCTTCCGAGTGAATATCTGCCCCATGAATAGGTTTAATACCAACCATACGTAAAATAACATTGGCTAAACCGTTCATCACATAAATAATTGGTTTAAAAATTACGTAAAAAACACGTAATGGCCATGCAATTGCAAATGTTGTTTTTGTTGGAAATTGGATTGCTAATGACTTTGGAGCTAATTCACCAAACACAATGTGTAAAATGGTAATAATTACAAAGGCAATAGGGAACGAAATATTATGTGCAATGGTTTGCCATTCTGGGCCAACTAAGCCTAATACTTCAAATGTTTTTAAAATAACTGGAGTTAATGAACTTTCACCTACCCAACCTAAACCTAACGAGGCTAAGGTAATACCTAATTGTGTGGCAGCTAAGTATGAATCTAGGTTGTTTACAATAGTTAAAGCTGCATTTGCATTACTAGAATTTAGACCTTGCTGTACTTGAATTTGTGAAGATCGAACTTTTACAATAGCAAACTCGGCCGCTACGAAAAAGCCATTTAAAAATACAAGAAAAAGGGTAAGTAAAAGTTTGGCGACCGATATGTCGTCCGATAAAGCTTCAGAGGTAGCGCTAGCTACCATGCTCAGGGGGATTGTTTCCATATAAATGATTAAAAATAACTCTTTATGATTTTACTAGAGTTTTAGTATAATTCTAATATACAAAAATATTAATAAATATCAGACAGTGACATTATTTTTTACAAAAAGTTATAAATTAAAACAGATTAACTGTTTTTAATTGGCTGGATCATGATATTTAAATGAAATAATGTACTGTAAATTATTTCATAACCTTTAATTTAAATACGATTAACACATAAAACGTAGCTTTGTTTTTCAATATAATTGTAGTTGTATTACTACTTATTTGTGTTAAATTTATATAAAAAAGGATTAGAAGTGAAGAGCTAATCCTTTATTTTTTATCTGAAAATTATTCTTTAACAATAATATCAAAGTGTGACATTAACCCTGGAAGAGCTTCCTTGTTAAAAACAGCACGTTTTATCTTTGTTTTTAATGGATTTAAACTTACATGATAACTGGTATAAAAATCGGCATTTTCACAATTTGCACGTTCAAATTCGGCTAAATGTAAATTACAACTATCAAACATAACCTTCGTTAAATTTGCCTCCATAAAATCAGCACTAATCAAGCTACATCCGTTAAAACTTACATTTTGCAAGTTTAAGGCATAAAATTTAGTGTAATCCATTTTACAATTTGTAAAATTAAACTCATAAATAAACTGATCAATACGAGCAAAATTCACTTCCGTAAAATCACAACCTAAAAAATGCACCCCACGCAAAGCAATGTTGTTAATATCCGAATTACTAAAATTACAATCCTCAAACTTACAATCTAAAAACACAGTGTTTTTAAAATGACACTCCGTAAAATCACATTTAATAAACGTACAAGCCTCGTACTCCTTAAAGTTAAATTCGTCGTCAAAAAAAAAGTCGTTGTTAAATTCCTGATTGTATATTATTTCAAAGCTCATTTGTAAGTTATTTATGTTAGTGCGAAAATACGTTTTAAAAAGAATTTATTAGTTTAATTTTTTTTAAAATTATAATAAAAGCAGCAGCAAAATACCTCTAAACAGCCTAGACAACCTGCTTTCGCCTTTATCTTTTTTTACGTAAACTTCAAAAAAGGATATCGGCTCTATCAGGGCTAAAAACAAACCTTCTTCCTCGTTAAAAATAAAATGGAAACGTAATAAAGTAAAATTAAAGCATAAAAAAACCCGCTAAAAAGCGGGTTAAAATAGTGTTTTTGTTACACTTGTGACCTCGACAGGGTCGTAACCTATATGTTACCCCTCCTATTTTTACTAATCTTAATGCAATTCAATTATGTACAGGGGTAGCGAGAGGGGTAATTTATTGTAAATTTTAACTTAACGTTTTTATTTGTTTTTTTAATAAAAATGTTTTTTTTATTTTTAAATATATTAATCAAAATTTTAATAATTATGATGAACAAAGTAAAAAAATTTCAGTTAGAAGAACTAGAGCAAAGATTTGAAATGGGGTGGTTCGTTAACGATTCAACTGAAATTTCACCCGAAACAGGACAGATGCCAAATAACTTAGAAAGTATCGAAAGAACTTCTGAAACATGGTATGGTATTGGCATTAAGCATAATTTTTAATTAAAGAATTAAACATGTTAACATTTAAGTTAATGTGTTTAATTTTTTTCATGTAAAACTATAACGATTTAATATGAAAAAAATAAATATTGTAATATTTTTATTCTGTTACT
>CANRKI010000055.1 GCA_947631175.1 uncultured Flavobacterium sp. | reverse complement strand
GCTACATCATATTTTACTTTTCTTGCCATAAAAAATGCCCCCAAAAGTGTCTAACTTTTTGGGGGCAGTGTAATATTGGTGGCTTTTTTGTTTAAACACGTTTTAAATTATAAATTAAAACACGAGTTTTATCTTTGATATAAATCTGAGATTCGTTAGATTTTTTTGATGTTTTTAAAGTAATTTCAGTAGTATCTCCATCGTTACTTAAACATCTAAAAAAATTAATGTACTCCGCCTTAGTTTCTTTTTCAGGATAATATTCTCCTATTCTATAAACTTGTTCAATTTCAGAATAAATTACGATTCTATTGTTTTGAAAGTCAACTTTAACAGGCACTTCCGTTTTTTTAAACGGCGGATAATCAGACCATTTTCCGTTATTTTGCATCACACTCATTGTCACAGCTGTTGATGTATAATCAACTCGAGCCTGAGAAAAAGCAGTTACAGAAAAACAAAATACAAGTACTAGTACAATTTTTTTAAGGATATTCATTTTTAAAATAGTTGATTGATTTGATTTTTTGCTTGATTATATTCGGTAATAATTTCATCTACAATCTCTGCAACTGGCTGAATTTGTTGAATTAATCCTGAAACTTGTCCAATTTCAAGTTCACCATCTTCTAAATCCCCTTCAAACATTCCCTTTTTAGAGCGACCTCTACCTAAATGTTCTTTTAATTCTTGCGCAGTTGTTCCTTGTTGATACATTTGTTGCACTTCATTAAAAAATTTATTTTTAATTAAACGCACAGGTGCTAATTCCTTTAAAGTAACCATTGTATCTCCTTCTTGGGCATCAATCACAGATTGCTTAAAGTTTTGATGTGCCGAACTCTCTACTGAAGCAGCAAAACGACTTCCAATTTGTACACCATCTGCTCCTAAAACCATTGTAGCAAGCATAGCTTTACCTGTTGCGATACCACCTGCAGCAATTAACGGAATGGTGATTTTTTGTTTAACCATTGGAATTAAAGCCAAAGTAGTAGTCTCCTCACGACCGTTATGACCTCCTGCTTCAAATCCTTCAGCAACCACACAATCTACTCCAGCATCTTGTGCTTTTAATGCAAATTTTGAACTACTTACAACATGAGCGACAATTATACCGTGTTGATGTAAAAAATCAGTCCATGTTTTTGGATTTCCGGCAGAGGTGAAAACAATTTTCACTCCTTCTTCTACAATTATATCCATTATTTGTTGAATATCTGGATACAACATCGGAACATTTACTCCAAAAGGGTTGTCCGTTGCTTTTTTACATTTTTGGATGTGTTCTCTCAATACTTCTGGGTACATTGATCCAGCGCCTATTAAACCTAAACCGCCAGCATTTGAAACTGCAGCTGCTAATTTATATCCACTGTTCCAAATCATTCCACCTTGGATAATTGGGTATTTAATTCCAAATAATTCTGTAATCTTGTTCATTATTTTGCTCTTATTTCTTGATTATTTTGCCTAAAAGATCTCCGTTGATAGTCGAAATTTTGTACATATAAATTCCGCTCGAAAGATTTTCTAAATTTAATAATTGATTTTGATAAATAATAGCATTATGTACTAATTGTCCCTGATTGTTGTATAAAAACATTGTACCGTTTTGAATTGATTCGGGCAATTTTATTGTAACGTTATGATTTGCTGGATTTGGGTAAAACACAACATGTTGTAATTTTTTATTATTTGGTAATGATAAGGTTTGATTGTATGCCAATTCAAAATCAGGAATTCCGTAACCCATATCATAATTAGGATTTTGATACAAATGAGCAGATTGACGAACTAAATTTAAAATTTCGCTTGCTGTTTTATCCGGAAAAGCTTCCCAAAAACAAGCAATAGCTCCAGCCATAATTGGCGAAGCAAACGATGTTCCGTTTGTAGTAACAATACCACTATTTGTATTAATCACTTTTACATTTGCTCCCATTGCGGCAACGTCGGGCTTAATTCGCATATCAGCAGTTGGTCCAGGGGAACTAAACCAGCCTATTGCACGATTTGCATCAACTGCTCCAACAGAAAAAACATTTTGATTATCTGCTGGTGTTCCCATAATTCGCCATGCTGATGATCGGTAATTTCCATTAGAATTTACAACGATCATACCGCGTGAAAGCGCCACATTTGCTCCGCGAGCGATAAAGGAAGTCTGCCCATCCATATTGGCAGTTGTGTAATTATAATTGGAATTATCAAAAGTTCGATAGCCTAAAGATGAATTTACCACATCAACTCCTAAGCTATCTGCTTTTTCTAAGGCCTCTACCCACCAGGATTCTTCAAGTGGACCCTCATAATTATCGGCTTCTGTCACAAACAAATGAAATTTTGCATCTGGTGCAGTACCTACAAATTGATTGGTTATATAGCCTGCCATAGTAGATAAAACACTTGTTCCGTGCGAATTGCCAACATAAACATTAGGATTAGCTGTAACGTAATTATATGTTGTAAGTATTTGATTATTATTTCGAATTCTACTAAAAGCAGAAGTAGTATTTACATTAGGAAACCCCGCATCAATTACTGCAATATGCATATTTTGACCTGTGAAATTATTTTGATGTAAATAATCGGCTTTAATCATTTGCACTTGCATTGCTGCTTGTCCATATGTGAAATTTTCAGTAGATCGATGATTTACTAATTCAAACTTAGATAAAGTATCCGTTTCTGAAACCGGTAAAACTTTAGCTGCTATATTTAAACTTCGGTTCGCAAACTCAACATCATCAACAAAACTAACATTAGCTAATGCTTGAATATTTTGTTGGGTTCCTTGTACATGAACGGCATTTAACCATTTTGATTTTGCCTTTATCACCACCTCAAATCGCTGAATGGAATCAATATAAGCTTGATGAACGGGAGTATCAACAGCATTTATCCCTATCTGTTGTCTGGCTCTGCGTTGTAAAGCTCTGGATGATAAAATTAAATTTGGGTTTTCAATATAATAATTAGCTTGAGGTTTATTGGTTAAAAAAATCCAAGCATCTTCAATCACTTCGTTTGTATTTTGAGCATTAAGATCAAAAAATTGAAAACAAAGAGCTGTTAGTAGTACTAATTTTTTGGTCATGTTAGATTAAGCGATTACACCTGATCCTATTAATTCTTCCCCTATATGCCAAGCTGCAAATTGTCCTTGTGTAATTGCAGATTGTGCATCTTCAAATTCAATATACATTCCTTCCTCAAACTGATAAAGCGTAGCTTTTTGTAAAGGTTGGCGGTAACGCACGCGTACCATAACCTCCATGGATTGATTAGGTTGTAATTGTAAATCTTCTCGTATCCAATGTACTTCAGATTGATCAATAAATAATGCTTTTTTAAACAAACCAGGATGTGCATGTCCTTGTCCGGTATAAATTGCATTATCGGTAATATTTGTGGCTACAATGAATAATGGTTCTTTTGTTCCGCCAATATTTAAGCCTTTACGTTGGCCAATTGTATAATAATGAGCACCTTGATGTTTACCTACAACTTTCCCCATAGTTGAAGTATAATCAATATCTTTTGCTAAATAAGCTAGCTCTTCTTTTTTGGAAACAAAAACAGGTTTTTCTTGATTATAAATTTGATTGCTTGCCTCTACTTCATAAATAACACCTTCTTTAGGTTTTAATTGTTGTTGTAAAAACTCGGGCAATCTAACCTTACCAATAAAACACAATCCTTGAGAATCTTTCTTTTCGGCAGTAATTAAGTCAAGTTTAGCAGCAATTTCACGCACTTGAGGCTTGGTTAACTCGCCAATTGGAAATAATGCTTTTGAAAGTTGCTCTTGAGATAATTGACATAAAAAATAAGATTGGTCTTTATTTGAATCAACTCCGGCAAGAAGTTGATGAACTTCAACACCATCTTTTTCAATCGTATTTTTACGACAATAATGACCTGTTGCTACAAAATCGGCACCTAGGCTTAATGCTATTTTCATAAAAACATCAAACTTAATTTCGCGATTACACAAAACATCAGGATTTGGAGTACGACCACGTTCATATTCTTGAAACATATAGTCAACAATTTTCTCCTTATATTGTTCGCTCAAGTCTACTGTTTGAAAAGGAATACCCAATTTATCAGCAACTAACATAGCGTCATTACTATCTTCTAGCCAAGGGCATTCGTTTGATATGGTTACCGAATCATCATGCCAATTTTTCATGAATAAGCCAATTACTTCGTAACCTTGTTCTTTTAATAAATAGGCTGCTACGCTAGAGTCAACTCCGCCTGACAGTCCTACAACGACACGTTTCATAAAATTATTTCGTTTTGTTTTGAGATTTATTAGAGGTACGTTTTGGATTTGTTTTTTGAGTTCTACTTACCTCAACCTCTTTTCCATTTTTGTCAAAAACTGGCCATTTACCAATTTTCATATTATCAGCATATTGTCCTTTAGTATATATTTTACCACTAGAAGTGAAATATTCTCCAGGACCATTTAATTTGCCGTTTTTATAATTTAAATTATGCAAAAGCAATCCCTTTTCAGAAAATCGTTGATATTTCCCTTCAAGAACATCGTTTTTATAATTTTTAGTTTCTAATAATGTTCCGTTTTTAAAATACGTTTTAACTTCGCCGTTTAGCTTTCCGTCCACGTAATTCTCTTCTGACATTATTATTTTTACACCTTTAAAGTAGTAGACCCACTTTCCGTGTCTATTTTTATTTTTTACAGTTCCTTCACTTACTTTATTCCCACTTTGGTCAAAAATTGTTTCCAACATAAGACCATCTTTACGAGTATAATCGCGCGTAGAAATTACTACCTTTTTTTTGGTGTTATCGTATAAGTAAAATACGCCTATTTCCTTGCCATCGTTAAACTCACCTTCATATCTTAAGTTTTTAGTATCCTCATAGATTCCTGACCATTTTCCTTGACGGTTTCCTTTTTCATTAAAGCTGTTTTGGGCAGAAAGTATGTTTGTAACTAAGAGTAATAAAATAGACAGTTTTTTCATAGTAGATTAATTGTTAAGTTGCAAAATTACAAAACAAAAACTATACCTAAAAAAAAACATCCTATCCAGTTAAGGATAAGATGCTTTTTTATAATAAACTTAAGTATATTATTTTTTATTTGCCTTTTTTTGAGCTTCAGCTTGTTCTAACATTTCTTGCATTTTTTGTTGGAACTTGCTTCTTGGCTTTTCTGTTTTTTTATTTTCTTGAATTTGCGCCTGAATTTTATCTTCATTTACAATCTTATTCTTAATAACCCACATAATACCAATAGTAATAAGGTTAGAAACAAAATAGTACAATGATAATCCAGATGCGTAATTATTAAAGAAAATTAACATCATCACTGGCGAAATATAAATCATGATTTTCATGATTTTACCCATATCAGGCATCCCTTCTTGCGGAGGTGTGCTCATTGCTTGATCTCCTGTTGTCATTTTCATGTAGAAGAAGATTGCAACTGAAGCTAATATTGGGAATAAACTTACGTGATCTCCATAGAATGGAATATAAAATGGTAATTTAATTACCGCATCGTATGATGATAAATCGTCTGCCCATAAAAATGATTTTCCTCTTAAGTCAAAAGCAGCTGGAAAAAACTGGAACAATGCGTAAAAAATTGGAATTTGAACCAATGCTGGTAAACAACCTGCCATTGGGTTAACTCCCGCCTTTGAATAAAGCTTCATTGTTTCTTGTTGCTTTTTCATTGGGTCTTTTGCAAACTTCTCGTTTAACTCGTTAATCTCTGGACGTAAAACTTTCATTTTAGCTTGAGATACGTACGATTTGTATGTGATTGGCGACATAATTAATCTAATTACAACTGTAAATAAAATAATTGCGATACCGTGAGGAATAAATTTAACTAAGATTCCGAAAATTGGGATGAATAAAAATTTGTTAATCCATCCAAAAATTCCCCATCCTAATGATACAGATTCTTCTAAATTTCTATCGTATTTTTTTAATTTAGCATAGTCTGATGGACCAAAATATAAATTCATACCATAGTTAACTTCACCGTTTGTAAATTCTAAAGGTAATTTAGAGATAAAGTTTTTAGTATAAATTGTATCTACTTTTTCATCTTTAACTAAATTCTCCGACTTTAATTCGGCCGTTTTAAACGGTGTATCTGTTAATAAGATTGAAGTAAAAAAATGTTGCTTATACACAATATATGACACATCCTTCTCTGTAGCGTCATCTTCTGAACTTTGACCTAAATAATCATCATTTCCACCTTCATATTCATATGTTACTTCAGTGTATCTATTTTCGTAAGAAACAGATTTTTCATTTCGGAAAGTTTTTAATTGCCATTCTAAATTTAAAGGAGCAGCTGTATTAATAGCCGATTGTAAACCTTGAGTACGAACTCCAAAATCCATCATGTATTCGTTTGGTTTTAAAACATAACGGTATTCTAAAAAAGCCGTTTCAGATGTTTTTAAACGCATTGCTAATACTTGATTTTCACCTTCTGTTGTTAAAGTTGGTTCAAAAAACAAATCTTTAGTATTTAAAACACGGTTATCTTGTGTTTTAATTTGCATGTTTAAAGAAGAGTTTCCGTCTTTAATTAAAGCGATTGGTTGTTTCGTTGCATAATGAATATTCTCATTTAAAACAACATCTGTAAGATATCCTCCTTTGTTAGAAAAGCGTAGAGTCAATAACCCATTAGTCATTTCTGTAACATCTTCTTTAGCCGAAGGCAAAGTTGCACTGTATGCAAAAGCACCTAAAGTACCTTGTAGAGCACTCAATTTAGTTGAGTCAGTTGCTACTTTAGAGATTGTTTCAGATAATTGTTGAGATTGCGCAGCAAGAGCTTCCGTTTGTTTTTGCTCTTCATTTTTTGCGATTGCCTCTTTTTCCTTATCCATATTGTTAAACATCATCCAGATCATTACTCCAGAGATTAACAATAAACCGATAATGGATTTGACGTCAAATTTTCTTTCTTCCATTTAAAAAATGTTTATTAATTTTTGGCAGATAAGCCAATAGCCTACTTATTTTTATTTGATACAGCTGCAGCTACAAAATGTATGAACAACGGGTGTGGGTTTGCTACAGTTGATTTATATTCTGGGTGATATTGAACTCCAACAAAGAATGGATGATCTTTAATTTCTACCACCTCAACAAGTCCTGTTTCTGGATTGATACCCGAACAAACTAAACCTGCTGCTTCTAATTGTTTTTTATAATCGCCGTTAAACTCAAAACGATGACGGTGACGTTCTAAAATATCGGTTTGACCGTAAATTTTATGTGCAAGTGTTCCCGGCGTTAAAGTACATTTCCATGCTCCTAATCGCATTGTACCTCCTTTATCTGTAATAGCTTTTTGATCTTCCATGATGCTAATTACTGGATAAGCTGTTCCTTCATCCATTTCGGTCGAATTGGCAGTTGCTAATCCTAAAACATTACGTGAATATTCGATTACAGACATTTGCATTCCTAAACAAATTCCTAAAAACGGAATTTTATTTTCACGTGCGTATCGTACGGTTTGAATTTTCCCTTCAATACCACGACCACCAAAACCAGGCGCTACTAAAATAGCATCTAATCCTGATAATTTATCGTTTACGTTTTTAGCATCAATAAATTCAGAATGAACACTAACTACGTTTACTTTGGTTTTATTTGTTGCTCCGGCGTGAATAAAGGCTTCTAAAATTGATTTGTAAGAATCTTGTAATTCTACATATTTACCAACTAAACCAATATTTACGGTGTGCTGTGGATTTTTTAGACGATGTAAAAACTCGTTCCAGTTTTTTAAATCTGGAGATGCCTTTTCTGGTAAATTTAATTTTTTAAGTGCTACTCTATCTAATCCTTCTTCAAACATTAAATTTGGCACTTCATAAATTGTACGTGCATCAATAGATTGTATTACTGCTTCTTGTTTTACGTTGCAAAATGCAGCTAATTTTCTTCGGATATCTGTTGACAGTTCGTGTTCTGTTCTACAAACTAAAATATCAGCTTTAATTCCGCTTTCCATTAAAGTTTTAACAGAGTGCTGTGTTGGTTTTGTTTTTAACTCACCAGCTGCAGATAGATAAGGAACTAAAGTTAAGTGAACTACAATAGCGTTCTCTTCTCCTAAATCCCATAATAATTGACGTACAGATTCGATGTATGGTAACGATTCGATATCACCAACGGTTCCACCAATTTCTGTAATCACAATATCGTATTCGCCTGTTTTACCAAGCAATTGCATACGTTCTTTAATTTCGTTTGTAATGTGAGGTACAACTTGAACTGTTTTTCCAAGGAATTCACCACGACGCTCTTTTTCGATAACTGATAAATATACACGTCCTGTAGTTACGTTATTTGCCTGAGATGTTGGTACATTTAAAAAACGTTCGTAATGCCCTAGGTCTAAGTCTGTTTCTGCTCCATCATCAGTAACAAAACACTCTCCGTGTTCGTAAGGATTTAATGTCCCTGGATCTACGTTAATATAAGGATCAAATTTTTGAATAGTTGTTCTGTATCCTCTTGCTTGTAAAAGTTTAGCTAATGACGCAGCTATAATACCTTTTCCTAACGAAGATGTAACTCCACCGGTAACAAAGATGTATTTTGTATTATTCATGGTAAAAAAATTATATATAGATGTTGTGTTGTTGCCATTAGCATTTTTAAACTAAAAGACCGACAAAAATACAACTATATTTCTGTAAATAGAAATGAAAATCTATTTTTAAACATAATTTTAAAACTACATTCGTTTATTAAGGTTTCGGATACTTTTTTTTAATTTGCCTTATCAAATCCTCAAGTCCATTCAGTTTTATTTCATAAACCAACTGCAATTGCTTCCCTAAGTTTCCTTGCGGAAATCCTTTGTTTTTATACCAAACTACGTAATGCTCTGGCAAGTCCACAAGAAAATACCCTTCGTATTTTCCGAAGGGCATTTTGGTATATGCTAGTTCTATTAGCTCTTTATTATTCATATTATAACCAAATAATGGTAATATTTTTTACGATGTCTGGGTGTAAACTCTCAAGCACGGGACACGTATGTGCCGTACGTTCTAAAATTACTTTAGTTTTTTCGTCTACTGAAATTCCCATGTTTAGCACAACTTTAATTTCAACAATCCTTCTAGGATCCGTGCCCATTATCTTTGTTACATCTGCTGTAGCTCCAGTAAAATCAACTCCCATTGCTTCTGCCTTAATTGCCATCACTGTAAGCATACAAGTAGCTAAGGAATTTGCAACCATATCGGTTGGCGAAAAAGCCTGTCCTTTTCCATGATTATCAATTGGGGCGTCTGTAATAATTGTTGCACTAGATTGCAAATGCGTTGACTCTGTTCGTAAACCACCTAAGTATTCTACTTTTGATGTGCTCATAATTAATTTACCTCTTTAATTGATAAATCTTCGTCATAATACATTAAGTAAACTCCTTTATTGTAGTATGCTCCATCAATACTGATATAATTAAATTTATTTTCAATTTGTTCTGATGAAACTTCCTCAACAGAAGCTTTATATCCATCTTGATTAAATAAACGTAAAATGGTATCAAAAGTAACATCAAAACCACGAGTAGCAAATTTACCAGGCATTATGTTATTGTATTTTTTAAAGTTTTTAGCAAAAATAGTAGCTTCTTGAGTATCGTTTTCTCGAGTTACTGACGGATATAAAAGTTTTAATTTAACTAAATAATCCAAAGGAACTTCTTCAAACTCTAAAGTTTCGTTTTTGTCTAAAGTTACCAACTGAATTGGATATTCCGCATAATAGTTCAATAAGGTTCTACACGTATTTAAAACCATTCCCGTACTTTCTGTTTCTAAAACAATATAATTTGTTCTGTTTTTATCCAACATAGCTTTTAATGCATCCGGTGACGGCATACCACTATCGTTTAAAGCTGCAATTTTTATGGTCGGAAACGATTCTGTAAGATACCTACGTACACTTCCTTTTTTAGCATCAACTACAGCAATAATATTTCCGTTATTAGCAAACATATAGTCCACCATTTTCTTTTTCACATCCTCAGCACTTGGCATTGCTTGATATAAATTTGAAATTGGTTTACCTTTTTCGTTAGATAATGGAGAAACAACAGGAATTCCGTTACTTTCTAACATTCCAGCTAAAGTTTCTACATGATTTTGAAAGAATGGACCTACAATAGCATCAGCTTTATTAAAAGTTCCGTTATTCACTAAACCAACTACATTTGACGAAGTTTTAGTTTCTTTAGAATCTAAAATATGAACCTTTAAAGGTAATCCCATTTTTTTAGCAGAATCAATAGCAACTAAAGCACCTGCATAAAAATCAAGTGTCATGTTTAAAAACTTATCTTTCTTTAATTGATCTTGGATTGTTACATCTTTATTTGTTCCTACTTTATCTGCATTAAAAGGAAGCAGCATTACTAAATTTTTAGTTTGTGCTTTTGTTAATTTTTTAGATAAATCAACTTGAGGTTTGCTAACACTTATTTTGTAGTTATCTGCTGTTGATGGCATTTTAATAGTCATACCTATTTTAACTCCATCTTTTAACTCAGGATTTAACTTCAGGAAATTTTCCTGAGACATTCCTGACATTTTTGACAAACTAAATAGAGTTTCCTTAGGTTGAATCACATAGTCCTCGTTCGAAACTATTTTTGCTGGTGCATCGGTAATTTTTGCTCCTGGAGTATAAACTGGAGTTTGCGCATTTAAACGAACTACCGCTCCTTTTTCAAGATTCTCTTTAATTTCTGGATTTAATTTTTCTAACTCAGCAACCGAAATTCCGTAACGTTTTGCTATACCAAACTTAGTTTCCTTAGGTTCAACTGTATGATACAAATTAAGCACTTTACCTTCTGGTTTTGTTGCAGACACAACTGAAGAAGGAGGTGTTACAACTGTTTTAGTAGCTTTACCATTAGGTATTAAAATTGTACTTCCAGCTTTTAATCCTTCTTTTAAAACCTCTTTATTTAAAGCCTCAATATCTGCGGGTTTAATACCATATTTTTGCGAAATACTAAAAAGTGTTTCTTTAGGTGCAACCACATGTTTAGTTGCTGCTATATTAGTAGCAACATTAGCAGCTTGTGAAGTACTCGGTACTTTTAATACAGCATCTACATTAATTCCAGTAACCGCATCAGGGTTAAGTCTGTAAATTTCACTTGGACTAACATTATATTTACGTGAAATAGAGCTAACCGTATCGCCCTTACTTACCTTATGCTCTACATATTTTGCTTGACCATAAGTTACAGAACCTAGCATTAATAAAGCTGCGGCTAATATTACCATTTTTCTCATTGTCTTAAGTTGTTAAAAAAAGAAGTCGTTACAAATTTAAATATTGTAACGACTTAAATATATTATTTTATGAATATTTTTTTTATTCCCATTCAATTGTTGCAGGTGGTTTCGAGCTAATATCGTATACCACACGGTTTACTCCTTTTACTTTATTGATAATCTCGTTAGAAATTTTCATTAAAAACTCATAAGGTAAATGTACCCAATCGGCTGTCATCCCATCAGTAGATTCTACTGCTCTAAGTGCAACAACTTTTTCGTAAGTACGTTCATCTCCCATTACACCAACCGAGTTTACAGGTAATAAAATTGCACCTGCTTGCCATACTTTATCGTATAAACCTGCTTCTTTTAATCCGTTGATAAAGATTGAATCCACCTCTTGTAAGATTGATACTTTTTCCGGAGTAATATCACCAAGGATACGAATGGCTAAACCTGGACCTGGGAAAGGATGTCTACCTAATAAATCAGCATGAATTCCTAAAGTAGCTCCTACTCTACGTACTTCGTCTTTAAACAACATACGTAAAGGCTCTACAATTTGTAATTTCATAAAGTCTGGTAAACCACCTACATTGTGATGCGATTTAATAGTTGCAGATGGACCTTTAACCGAAATTGATTCGATCACGTCTGGATAAATAGTTCCTTGCGCTAACCATTTTACATCTTCAATTTGATTGGCTTCGTCGTCAAATACTTCAATGAACACGCGTCCAATAATTTTTCGTTTGGTTTCTGGATCGCTTTCACCGGCTAATTCCTGCATAAATCGTGCCGAAGCATCCACACCTTTAACATTTAATCCCATACCTTCGTATTGGTTTAAAACGTTTTGGAATTCGTCTTTACGTAGTAAGCCGTTATTCACAAATATACAATATAAATTTTTACCTATTGCTTTGTTTAATAAAACTGCTGCAACGGTAGAATCTACACCGCCAGAAAGTCCTAAAACAACTTTGTCGTTTTTAACTTTTTCTTGAATTTCTGCTACAATATCTTCCACAAAAGCGTTTGGAGTAAAGGTTTGTTGCACTCCTGCAATGTGAACTAAAAAGTTTTCAAGCATTTTTTTCCCATCTGTAGAGTGGTATACTTCTGGGTGAAATTGAATTGCATAAGTTGTTTCTCCCTCAATACGGTAAGCAGCATTTTCAACATCTTTAGTTGATGCTAATTTTACTCCGTTTGTTGGTAATTGTTTGATGGTATCACTGTGACTCATCCAGACTTGAGAGTTTTCAGAAACACCTTCTAAAAACTTTTCATCCGCTTTAATGAATGATAAATTAGCACGACCGTATTCTCTAATGTTTGAAGGTGCAACTTCGCCACCAGAAAAATGAGCTAAATATTGTGCTCCATAACAAACCGCTAACAACGGTTTTTTACCACGAATCTCTGACAAGTCAGGATGTGGAGCATCTTCTCCACGAACAGAAAATGGACTACCAGATAAAATTACAGCATTGTAATTAGAAAGGTCTGTTGGAATTTGATTAAAAGGAAATATTTCGCAGAATATGTTTAATTCGCGAACTCTTCTCGCAATTAACTGTGTGTATTGCGATCCGAAATCTAAAATAAGTACGTTGTGTTGCATATGCAAAAATAGACATAATTTGAAATTTGTAAAACTTATGTACGAATAATTTGCTTCGTTTTTTACTTTTTATTCCCATTTATAACTCATTTGGGTAATTGGCGTTATTTTTATGTGTTTGGCGCAGCTGCGTTAGTAATGGGAGCATTTTTGCTTTTCGCAAAAAATTGTTTGAGCTCACGGTGTAATGAAATGAAACCGTAGCGAGTGCGTACAGTACGACCCGCCCACTAAAAGGCGGGAAACGCCCAAGTAATTATACGTTTTTGTTATAAATATTTTAAATTTTAGAAATAAATATTTTACATTCGCAGTATGATGAATGCAACTGATTATACTCATTTAAAAAATGAGTTGGCTACGATAAAAAAAGTAGCGATTGTACCGCACAGAAATCCGGATGGAGATGCTATGGGGTCGACTTTGGGACTGTACTTTTTTTTAAAACAACTTAATATTGAAGCAACTGTGGTTGCGCCTAATGATTTTCCGGAGTTTTTAGCTTGGTTGCCAGGCGCTGAAACGACGGTGATATACGAAACCGAAACCGTCAAAGCCGATGCTATTTTGAATCAGGCCGAAATGGTTTTTACACTTGATTTTAACGCTTTTCATAGAACTGGTGATGCCATGGGCGCTAAATTAGCGACTTTGGATTGTGATTTTGTGATGATTGACCATCATGAATTACCAGATGCGTATGCTAAATACACCTATTCGGATACGCGTATGAGTAGCACATGCGAAATGGTTTATCATTTTATTTGCAATTTAGGAGATAGTCATTTGTTAAATTTGGATATTGCAACGTGTTTATACACAGGGATTGTTACAGATACAGGATCGTTTAGATTTTCGAAAACCACAAGCACAACACACAAAGTTGCCTCGCATTTAATTGATTTAGGTGTTAAAAGTGATGCAGTTTACAATTCTCTTTTTAACGATAGCACATACAGCAGATTACAATTATTAGGAAAGGCTTTACAAAACATGGTTTTACTGCCACAGTACAATGCTTCGTATATTACGTTGACTCAGGAGGAATTAAATGAATTTAATTACATTAAAGGCGATACTGAAGGAGTGGTAAACTATGGTTTATCGATAAAAGGAGTAAATTTAACTGCCATTTTTATTGAAAATAAAGCAGAAAATATTATCAAAATTTCGTTCCGTTCCCAAGGAGATGTTGACGTGAACAGTTTTGCTAGAAAACATTTTAACGGCGGTGGTCATGTGAATGCTGCAGGCGGAAAATCGTTAGATAATATGGAGGATACAATTAACAAATTTGTTCGTATTTTAGCCGAAGAAAACAACTAAATATAACATGAAAAAATATATATTTTTAACTTGCTCTGCTGTGTTTTTTGTTGGGGTACTTTCGTCTTGCGATTCACAAGAAGCGAGAAGACCAATATCGCATACCTCTGGAGCTTTTATAAAAGAATCGATTGAGCGCAATAAAGTTTTAATAAACTCTGAAGAGGAGGTTTTTGAAAATTTATTTAAAAAAGACACCATTAACAAATACCATCAAGCAACCAAAGGTTATTGGTACAAATACGATGTAAAACAAGAAGAGGCTTTGCCTTTACCTGTTCGTGGAGATATTGTAGAGTACGAATATGAGATTTTTGATATTGACGGAAAAGTTATTTACACTAAAGAAGACACTGAACCACAGCGCTATTTAGTTGATAAAGAAAATATTATGACTGGACTTCGATACGGAATTAAACAAATGAAAGAGGGCGAAGTTGTTTCTTTTTACTTTCCTTCGCATATTGCCTACGGATATCATGGGGATAAAAAAGATATTGGAACCAACGTGCCAATTATTTGCAAAGTACAGTTAAATAAAATTATAAAATCGAACTAATCAATTTAATATAAATGAAAACAATGAATGCATTACTAATAAGTTTAGTTACTTTTTTTATGTCATGTAATACATCGAGCACTTCTTCAGAAAAGTTAGGTGACGGTTTATATGCAGAAATTAAAACAAATAAAGGAACTATGGTTGCTGAATTAGAGTACAAAAAAACTCCAATAACGGTAGCTAACTTTGTTACTTTAGCAGAAGGAAAAAACAAATTTGTTTCGGCTGAATATAAAGGAAAAAAATACTTTAATGATTTAACTTTTCACCGTGTTATTAAAGATTTCATGATTCAAGGTGGAGATCCAACAGGAACAGGAAACGGAACTCCAGGTTATAAATTTAACGATGAAATTGTTGAAGGATTAAAACATAGCCAAGCAGGTATTTTATCGATGGCAAATGCTGGACCTGGCACAAATGGTTCGCAGTTTTTTATCACACATAAAGCAACACCTTGGTTAGATGGTATGCATACTGTTTTTGGAAAAGTGATTCAAGGATTAGATATTATTAATTTAATTGAACAAGGTGATAAAATTGAAACGGTAAAAATTATCGCGAAAGGTTCGGAAGCTAAAAAATTTAAAGCGGATAAAGTTTTTGAAAACTATTTTGAGAACTTTGCTAAAGAGCAAAAATTAGCAGAAGAACGTAATAACAAAATTAAATTAGATAAGGTTGCTGAAATTGAAACAGCAAAATCTAAAGGAGTTAAAACACAGTCGGGATTAATTTATTATACATTAAAAACAGGAACTGGTGAAAAACCAGCTAACGGTCAAAATGTAAACATACATTACGCTGGATATTTTGAAAATGGTGAATTGTTTGATACATCGTATGAAGAAGTAGCAACAGCTTACGGAAAATTAGATCCACGCAGAAAAGCAGCAAATGCTTACTCTCCTATTCCTTTTAAATTTGGTGACAAAACAGGTATGATTCCTGGTTTTATTGAAGGAATTGAGAACATGAATACAGGAGACAAAATTATGGTCGTTATTCCTTCTCATTTAGCTTACGGAGAAAGAGGTGCTGGAGGCGTTATTCCGCCAAATGCAACTTTAATTTTTGAAATGGAAATGGTTAAATAATAAACAAAAGAGATAGTATCAAATTACACTGCCCCCAAAAAGTTAGACACTTTTGGGGGCATTTTTTATGACAAGAAAAGTAAAATATGGTGTAGCATTT
>CANRKI010000054.1 GCA_947631175.1 uncultured Flavobacterium sp. | reverse complement strand
GTAAAAGGAAATTCTCCCGGAACATTTTCTTGTAAAACCCAACGTAAAATATCGCCCCAAGCTTCGTATTTTGGTAACGCTACTTTAGGGATTTGTAAGTGAGAAAGCGATTCTGAATGTGTTTGAATTTTGATTTCTTTATCACGTACTTTAAACGAATAAACTGGATTTTTGTATTTGTTTACCTTTTCGTCCCAAGTTGTAATTACTTCCCAGTTGAAAGGATCTAAATTCATTTTTAATTTGTCGAATTCAGCTAATAAAACTTTTACTAAATCGGCATTATCAATTCCAACAATTTCAATTCCGTGTTTCGAAACTAAAGGTTGTTTTCCTGATAATGATTCGATTGTTTTAAAGAATCCGTATAACTTTTGCGCAACCTCTTTTTGAGAAGTAGCTTTTGCATCGTACCCACGATTGTTTTCTGCAATTTCAGATAAATAACGTGTTCTGTTTGCTGGAATAACAAATATCTTTTCAGACATTTCTTTAGTAATTTCGAAAGTCGATTTTAAATCTGCACCTGTTTTCTCCACTACTTTATCCATAATAGCTTTGTACAATTGGTTGGTTCCTGGATCGTTGAACTGTGAAGCAATTGTTCCGAAAACCGGCATTGTATCCGGATTAGCATCCCACAAATTATGGTTGCGTTGGTATTGTTTTTTTACATCACGAATCGCATCTAAAGCACCACGTTTGTCGAATTTATTAATAGCAACAATATCAGCAAAATCTAACATATCGATTTTTTCTAACTGCGTAGCTGCACCAAATTCTGGCGTCATGATGTATAACGAAGCATCTGAATGATCTAAAATTTCAGTATCTGACTGACCAATTCCTGAAGTTTCTAAAATGATTAAATCGTATTTAGCCGCCTTTAAAACCTGAATTGCTTCTTCTACATATTTAGATAAAGCTAAGTTAGATTGACGTGTTGCTAACGAACGCATAAACACACGTGGATTATTGATTGAGTTCATACGAATACGGTCTCCAAGTAATGCTCCACCTGTTTTCTTTTTAGAAGGATCGACAGAAACTAAAGCGATTTGTTTCTCTGGAAAATCGATTAAGAAACGACGAACTAATTCATCTACCATTGATGATTTTCCTGCTCCACCTGTTCCGGTAATACCTAAAACTGGCGTTGATTTATCTTCAACTTTATTATAATCGAAGATTTTTAAGAAGTCTTCTTCTCTATTTTCTGCTAATGAAATTAAACGAGAAATTGTAGTAACGTCTTTATCTGCTAACGATTGATAAACGTCTTTTCCTACTGGAAGTTGTAAGTCTGGAGTTGGGAAATCGGCATTCATAACTTTATCGTTAATCATTCCTTGAAGTCCCATTTCACGTCCATCGTCTGGAGAATATAAACGAGTAATCCCATAATCCATTAAATCTTTGATTTCTTCTGGAAGGATTACACCTCCACCTCCACCAAAAATTTTTATATGTCCCGCGCCTTTTTCTTGTAAAAGGTCGTACATATATTTAAAATATTCGTTATGACCACCTTGGTAAGAACTAACTGCAATTGCATTTGCATCTTCTTGAATGGCTGTATTCACAACATCTTCTACTGATTTATCGTGTCCTAAGTGAATCACTTCACAACCTGTCGATTGGATGATACGACGCATAATATTAATAGCCGCATCGTGCCCATCGAACAAGGCCGCTGCCGTAACAATGCGTACCTTATTTTGAGGTTGGTAAGGTTGTTCCTGTTTCATTGTAATAAGTATATATTTTGTGTTTGTTTATTTTAGTGTAATTTAAATATTTTTTGCGAAAAATATTCAAAATTTTACTTTTTAAAAGTATTTATTTTTTATGAAGAATAAAATAAAATACGTTTTTTTTTATTTATATGATTATACATCTTTATATTTTAAGTTATGAGTATAAATAAAACAACATATTTAAGTAATTTACGAGCTATAGCTATACTACTGGTTGTTATACTTCATGTTAGCTCGATTTATATGTCTCAATTTGCAATTGAAAACTTATGGCAATGGCAGCTTGTAAATATAATTGATAGCGGCACAAGAATTTGTATTGGCTTATTTTTAATGATTAGTGGCGCTTTGTTACTCGAAAAAAAAATTGACATTATTCCTTTTTTAAAAAAGCGACTTCCTCGAATTGGCATTCCTTTCATTTTTTGGACCTTGTTATATATTTTGATACAAATATTTTTTCAACAAACCCATGTTCAAAGCACGCTCATCAAAGGTATTTATTTTGGTGCAGCCTATCACTTTTGGTACGTATATATGTTAATCGGGATTTATTTATTTTTACCTATTATGTCTGTATTTATACTAAATGCCACCAAAAAACAAATTGAATATTTTTTAATAATCTGGTTGATAAGTTTACTTTCTAACATGTTTATATTTAAAAATTTACTTCCAAATTTCAATCTAATTTATTTTTCGGGCTATATAGGTTATGTTGTTTTAGGTTATTACTTACATTTTTTAGTAAAAGGCAAATCTACAGCAAAATTTATTATTTACTACAGCTTATCATATATGTTTACGTTTTTGATTACCTTTCATTATTCGTATATAACAGAAAGTTTAAATACCAATTTTTATCAATATTTGGATTTAAACATTGTAATTATGGCCGCAAGTTTTTTTATGATATTTAAACACATGGGAAACTTTTCGTCTAATATTTTTAAATCTCTAAGTGAATACAGTTTTGGTATCTATTTCATTCATCCTATCTTTTTAAAATTTATAGAAATAAAACACTTAACTTTTTCAACAATTTGGGCAATACAAGTGCTCTATGTGTCAATTTTAGTTTTAGCGGTTAGTTATTTGTGTATCTATATTTTACGAAAGTTACCCCATGCAAAATTATATATTGGGTAATTTTATATTATTTTTGCATAAAAAATTTTTGTAGATGTCACTTTTACCCCAAGCCTTTACTACTTTTACTAGCGATATTTCGACCATATCTTTACCAAAAAAATTCACATTTCCGTTTCAATATGAACCACATCAATTAAGTATAATTGCAGCAACCGAGACGCAAAATCACATTGAATCGTATTCTGATTTAGATCATAATTTTGGGATTGATGATACGAAAAAAGGATTAATTATTGGTAAAATGTTTGGCGTTTTAGTGGTAAAAGCAAATGATGGAAGTTTGGGTTATTTAAAAGCCTTTTCGGGTAAATTAGGTAACGAAAATCATCACTCTGGTTTTGTTCCGCCTGTTTTTGATATGCTTACACAACAAAGTTATTTTTTAAAAGAAGAAGAAGTTTTAAATGCTATCAATTCAAAAATTGAAAAAATTGAAACCAACCATTCTTTTATTCATCTTAAATTAGAAATAGATCGTTTTAGAACGCATAGCGAGCAACTTATCATAAATAAAAAAGCGCAACTAAAACAGCTAAAATTAGAGCGAAAAGAAATTCGTGAACAAAACAAAACTGCTTTATCAGTAGCTGATTTTAAAATTTTAGAAGACGATTTAGTAAAACAATCCTTACGTGATAAACACGAATTAAAAGTTTTTATTGAAGAAATAGAACAACAACTACAAAATTTAATTGTAGAAAAAGACATTTTTGATGCCGAGCTAAAAAGTTTAAAAAATGAGCGAAAAGAAAAATCAAATGCCTTACAAAATTATCTTTTCAATCAATATCAATTTTTAAACAAGAATAAAAACAACAAAGGTTTAATTGATATTTTTAAGGATACGGCTTTAGGCAGACCACCTGCCGCTGCAGGGGATTGTGCGGCACCAAAATTATTACAATACGCATTTCAGCATAATTTAGAGCCAATTTGTATGGCCGAGTTTTGGTGGGGAGCTTCGCCTAAAAGCGAAATTAGAAAGCATAAGCAATTTTACCCATCATGTACAGGAAAATGTGAACCTATTTTAGGTTTTATGTTAGAAGGAATTGAGCTAGACGAAAACCCGTTATTACAAAATCCTGCTACACATAAAAACTACGAAATTATTTATCAGGACAACGATATGGTTGTTGTAAATAAACCTGAAGATATGTTATCTGTTCCAGGAATTAACATTCAGGATTCTGTGTATACACGTATAAAAAAAGATTTTCCTAATGCCGAGGGACCAATTATTGTACACAGACTTGATATGGCAACCTCCGGAATTTTAATTTTAGCTCTAAACAAAAAAGCACATAAAAACCTACAGCAACAGTTTATAAAACATACGATTGAAAAGCGTTATGAAGCCTTGCTAGATGGTGAAATTGAAACAAAAGAAGGTTTTGTTGATTTGCCACTACGTGTGGATTTGGACGATAGACCAAGACAAATGGTTTGCTACGAATACGGAAAATCGGCACGTACTAAATACGAAGTAATTGAAATAAAAGACGGAAAAACGCGTATTCATTTTTGGCCTATTACAGGTCGAACACATCAATTACGAATGCATGCATCACATAGTTTAGGGTTAAATTGTGCGATTGTTGGCGATGATTTATACGGAAAAAAAAGTAGCCGCTTGTGTTTACATGCGGCCTATATAAAATTTGAACATCCAATAACTAAAAAAGAATTAGAATTTACTGTGGCGGCTAGCTTTTAATTAGAGTTAGCTAGCTTAAGTAAAACTTCTAATCGTTTATCAAAATCTTTAATATCAAAAGGTTTTGCAATATAATCTACCATATATAATTTTTTACTTTCTTCGGCACAATCAACATTTGCCGACATAATTAAAATAGGTACATTTTTATAAAAATCAAAGCTTTTAAATTCTCTAGCCAACTCCATACCATTGCCATCTGGTAGCATTACATCCAGAATGAACAAATCAGGGACGATACTCTCAGTCGCTTTTAATAAGTTATTTATGTTATGAAAAGCATCGGCAGTGTGGCCCTTTCTTTTGAGTAATAAAAGAACGAGCTGTGCAATGGCAAGGTTGTCTTCAAGTATAAA
This sequence comes from uncultured Flavobacterium sp., assembly GCA_947631175.1. GTDB lineage: Bacteria > Bacteroidota > Bacteroidia > Flavobacteriales > Flavobacteriaceae > Flavobacterium. The sequence goes on along the minus strand of CANRKI010000054.1, from coordinate 11,206 downwards.
AATTCTCATAATTCAATTTAAGCTTGTTAGATTTTAATGTATTGCGGAATCTTAAAAATAAACTCAGAACCTTCATTTATAACGCTATTTACAGAAAGTGTTCCGTTATGTTTTTTAACTATTTTACTGCAAATATATAAACCTATTCCAATTCCGCTAATATTTTCGTTTGTAGGAACTCTATAAAAACGATCAAAAATATTAGGAATATGCTTTTCTGGAATCCCAATACCAAAATCAATAACTTTTACTATCGCTTCATTATTTTCAATTTTAGCTTGTACAATAATTTCATCGTTTGTTGGTGAGTATTTGATTCCATTATATATTAAATTAGATAGAACTTGTTGCAAACGTCTTCTATCTGCATTAATAATTTGGTTTGGAAAATCGCCTACAAAACTTATTTTATGTGTGTTTTGAGCATAAGAAATCGTTTCGATTGTTTCGTTTATTAAATCAGATAAAGAAAATGAGGTTTTATTTAAGATAATTTCACCTGATTCAATTTGTCCAACATCTAATAAATCATCTATTAATAAATTTAATTTATCTACTTGTTCTATAACTTTTTCAATATAAATATCCAAATTATCATCTTCATTAACTTCATCTAAAATTTGAATAAATCCTTTAATTATAGTCAATGGACTTCTTAATTCGTGGCCTGCCATTGTGATAAAAACATCTTTTTTACTTGAGAGTGTTTTAACACTTTCTAACAATCTTGAATTTTCTAAAGCAATTGCAGACTGACTTGCAATACTTTGCATCATTTTAATATGCTCTTGCGAAAATTTGTTTGGTTCAGGATGGCCAAACAATAAACTTCCTAAGTTTTCGCCTGTCATTGAGATTACCGGAATAGACATATAACTGCGTACTGCTAAATGCCCTTTTGGTAAACCATGATATGGCGCGTTGTGTCCATAATCGGGATTTTGTGTTACATCACTAGTTACAAAAGCTTGTTTGCTGCTAAAGGTTTTTTTAAATATTTCTGTATTTCTAGGCATCCCTAATTGCATAAAATCTTCGCGATTTGCACCAGACAGAGTAAACAACCTCATCGCTTCACCGTCTGCTGATAAGGAATTATAAAAAAAGGCTCCATAAGCAGCACCACTAAATTTTGTGGTCACATCAGTTACTATTTGTAAGATATTTTGTACATCTAAATTTTGAGATAAACTTTCCCAAATATCATTTAAATACTTCAAATTTTCAACATGTTTATGAAGTAATTGACTACTTGTAACATAAGAGGTAATATTAGTAAAGCTTTTACTAATACCGACAATCTCGTTAGAAGGATTATAAATGGGCTTTGTTGTTACTTCAACATGCTGAATCTCATTGTTAATCAGAATTTGTTTTTCAACTTTTTTATTTCGGTAAGTTTTTAAAAGCACTGCCTCCAATAAAACGTCTTCTTCTTCAATCATTTTAAATGAGAAAGGAATTTCATGAATTTTTTTACCTAAAATATTGATTTTACGAAAGCCGAACATATGTTCAGCAGCTGTATTCCAAGTAATAATTCTACCCTCTAAGGTGTAACAAACAATTGCCTCATTAGCATTATTAATTAATGTATTCGAAATAAAATGCGAAAGATCCTGATTTAAATGTGGCAAAAATTTAAAGAAAAATGAATAGTAACAGTCATCAATAATTGATACTGTAAAAGAAATATTTATTAAATTATCATTATTAATTATTGGAACTGTTTTTTCAATATTTTCATTATTAATCAACGCAAGATCAACGATTTCTTTTATTGATTGATACGACTCAGGAAATAACTCCATTATTCTATCGTATATATGTATTGAATTTGCTATGCTACTTTCAGAAAAATAATTTTTAGCAAATTGATTCATAAAAACCAATTCCCCTTTTCTATTTGTCACACAAATCAAAAAAGGACATACGTTAAATAATTCAAATTTTTGTGTTAGTAAGTTTGATTGCATGTATTTTTTCGGGTGGTTTGGTTGCTTGTTTTTAAATTATAATACTTTTTGTTTTTAAAATTATAGCCGCAAAGTATTATTTACTTTTAAACAATAAATACAACAAAATATTGTTACAATAATATACAATATTATAAAATAACCTTATATTTTTAAATCTTTTATGGAAGCATTTTATTTCACTACTTCCTTGTTATTAATTTTTTTTAGCCTCATTCCCCTAATCCAAAATCAATTTTGGTTTTTTAGAGTATTTGATTTTTTAAAAATTCAAATACTTTTCTTACAATTAATAATATTCGTTTTAGGTTTCATATTTATTACATATTCTACTGCTTTTATTATAACGCAACTAATTTTAACTGCTTGCATTATTTGGGAGATTGCTTTACTTTATAAATATACCACATTTTACAAGGTTAATACTATTAAAAATAGTGAAATTTCATCTAAAAAACATACCATTTTATCTACCAATATCTATCAATTTAATACAGAATATAAAAGATTTACTGATCTAATAAATAAATACAATCCCGATATATTTATTACAATGGAAAGTAATCAAAAATGGGATTCTGCACTTACGGAATTAGAAAAAGATTATCCTTATTTTCAAAAAGTCCCTTTAGAAAACACTTATGGAATTCATCTATATTCAAAATTGAAGTTCGAAAAAATAAAAACGCACTTTTTTATTTCGAATGACATACCAAGTATTGAAGCTAATTTAGTTACAGAAGAAGGATATAAATTTACAGTTTTTGCTGTCCATCCTCCTCCTCCTTCGCCTACAGAGGAATCAACTTCTAAAGAAAGAGATGGAGAACTTTTAGCAATTGCAAAATACATAAAAAATCAAAATTTCAAAGCTTGTATTGTAATTGGAGATTTTAATAATGTTGCTTGGGGGAAATCATCAATACTATTTAAAAAAACAAGTGAAATGATTGATCCTAGAATTGGACGAGGCATTATATCAACCTACCATGCTAAATATAAACTCCTTCGATTTCCTATTGATCAAATGTTTCACTCAATAGAAATTTTTGTTCAAAAACTAATCGCTTTAGAAAATATAGGCTCTGATCATTTACCCCTATACTGTGAATTTGTTATTAATTATAAAAACGATGAACAACTTTCGCAAGTTACAACGCTCGAAAAAGGTGATATGCAAGAGGTTAATCAAATGATAAAAAATGGAATTGAAGAAGATGGCGATCGAGAAACAATAGTAACTCAATAAATAAAGCCTATTATTTTTATTATCATTTTAATATTAATTATCTTTGTGTAACATTTTTTAGAAATAATTTATTTATGCAACATATTATAAACCGTTTTATCAGTTATGCAACTGTTGATACGGAATCTGATCCAGAATCGACAACAACACCAAGTACAGCTAAACAATGGGATTTAGCAAATAAATTAGTTGAAGAGTTAAAAGCTATAGGTTTGCAAGATGTAACTATAGATGATAAAGCTTACATTCAAGCAACTTTACCAAGCAACGTAGATCACGAAGTACCTGCAATTGGGTTTGTAGCGCATTTTGATACTTCACCAGATTTTAGCGGTGCAAACGTAAAACCTCAAATTGTTGAAAATTACGACGGTGGTGATATTGTTTTAAATAAAGATTTAAACATTATTTTATCACCAAAATACTTTGATGATTTATTACAATACAAAGGACAAACTTTAATTACAACAGACGGAACTACTTTATTAGGTGCCGATGATAAGGCTGGGATTACTGAAATTATTTCGGCTATGGAATATTTAATTCAAAATCCAGAAATTAAACACGGAACGATTAAAGTTGGTTTCACTCCTGACGAAGAAATTGGTCGCGGTGCAGACTTTTTTGATGTTGAAAAATTTGGTTGCGAGTGGGCTTACACTATGGACGGAAGCCAGATTGGTGAATTAGAATATGAAAATTTTAATGCCGCTGGTGTTAAATTAACTTTTAAAGGTAAATCGGTTCACCCTGGTTATGCAAAAGGAAAAATGATTAACTCAATGCTTTTAGCTACTAAGTTTATCTCCAAACTTCCAAAAGACGAGGTGCCTGAAAGGACTTCTGGATACGAAGGTTTCTTCCACGTTAACGACATTCAAGGTTCGCTAGAGGAAACTCATGTACAATTGATTATTAGAGATCACAACATGAGAAAATTTGTAAAGCGTAAAGAATTAGTTGAAAAACTAGTGGAGAAAATGAATAAAAAATACGCTAAAAAATTTGGTGAGAATATTGTTGATGTAAAAATTACGGATCAATATTACAACATGAAAGAAAAAGTGAAACCCGTAATGTTTATTGTTGATATTGCAGAACAAGCAATGAAAGAATTAAACATAAAACCACTTATTAAACCTATTCGTGGTGGTACTGATGGATCTAGACTTTCGTACATGGGGTTACCGTGTCCAAATATTTTTGCGGGCGGACATAACTTTCACGGAAAATACGAATATGTACCTGTGGAGAGTATGATTAAAGCTACAGAAGTAATTGTAAAAATTGCTCAAATTACAGCAGAGAAATACAAAAAATAATTTCATAAAAAAAACTCGAGTTTTACAACTCGAGTTTTTTTTTTATTTGTTTTCTTTTAAACGTTGTGATAACTCTAACGAAATAGCAGCTTTTTCAAATAATAACTTTCCAGCCATTGTTTCTAAAACTATTGTTTTTTCGTTAATTTCAGCTATTTTACCGTGAATTCCAGCTTTAGTAATTACACGATCACCAACTTTTAAAGAGCTTTCAAACTCTTTTTCTTTCTTAACCTTTTGTTGCTGTGGTCTAATCATCATAAAATAAATGATAACCAACATAAAAACAAATGGTAAAAAACTTTGAATAGATTCCATTATATCGTTTTATTATTCTGTTTTAACGTCTGCTTTAACTGTAAATCGCTCTGATCCAATTGCAGTATTTGTACTTAAAGTAACAGTTTTTTGTTGTAATCCAGGTTTTCCTGCAGAGTCAAAAGTTACTTTCATATCGAAAGATTGTCCTGGAGCGATTGGCGCTTTTGGAGTTTCTGGAACAGTACAACCACAACTACCTTGAGCTGAAAAAATTACTAAATCAGTTTTTCCTGTATTTGTAATTTTAACTGTACCTTCTCCTTTATCACCAATTTTTAAAGTTCCTAAATCTACCTCTTCCGTATCAAAAGTTACTACTGGCATATTTTCTGGAGCAACAGCTGGTGTTGTTTCTGTAGTTGTTAATTCAGTAGGAGCTGCATTTTCATCAAATTTATCAGCTGCACTTTCTTTACAAGAAATAGTTGTTAAAGCTACTAAAGCATAAAGTCCAATTATTTTTTTCATAAATAAATTACATTAAACCTCTACCGGTTTTTATTAAACGTTTGTTATTGGTGTAATCTTTTACTAGATTATCTAGTATACCGTTGATAAAAATACTACTTTTTTTAGTAGAATACTCTTTTGCAAGCTCTAAAAATTCATTAATTGTAACTTTAACAGGAATTGAAGGGAATTTTAAGAATTCGCAAATAGCTAATTTTAAAATAATGGTGTCAATTTCTGCAATACGATCTGCATCCCAATTGTTTGTTTTGTTCACAAACTCTTTTTCTAGTTCAGAGCTATTTAAAACTGTTTTTCTAAATAACGCTTGTGCATACTCTTTATCTTCTGCATCGCGATATAATCGTGGAACATAATATGCGTTTGCTTGGTTTTTAAATGCTTTTAACTGTTTTAATACAAGTGTATTTACTAAAGCTAAATCGTCTACCCAAGTTAACTTATAATCTTCAATGTATTCGTAAAATTTATCACTAGATGCGATTAATTCTTCAAACAATAATTCAATAAATTGTTTGTCGTTTTCAAAAGAGTTTGTAGCATCTGCCATGTAGTTTTTGTAAAGGTCAGATTCTTTAATATCTTTTAAAAGAATTAAAATGAAATCGTTTTTTAACTCAAATGCGTTTATTTTACGAGCAGATAAAGCGTTTGATAAACTATCGTTTTCTTCTAAAAGTTGAAGTACTTTATTGTTTACAAATTTTCTGTTTGGATTACGTTCTTCTGGAGTTGCAAGATGTTTTTTGCTGATTAGGTCTAAATGAATGCTTTCATTTTTTTTCAGCTCGATAAAGATTGACATTAAGGTTAAATATAAATCTTGTACATTTTCTAGAGAATTCAATAAAAATTTCTCTTGAGCTTCTAAGTTATCATTTCCATTTTGTTGCATTGCATAAATAGATTGCATAACTTTAATACGAATGTGTCTTCTGTTTAACATCTTGAGTAAGAACTTTAATAAATTAAGAAAAGCGGAATTGGTTAAAATTCCGCTCTGCAAATTTACTACTTTTTTATAGATAATCTATTTTAATTCTTGTTTTTTTGCATCAATTCGATTTTGTGCCATGTTAAAAGCCGCAGCGTGTGTTGTAATATTGTGTTGTTTTGCGTAATTCAAGGTTTCTAGTGTGGTATTATAAATATTTTCTGTACGTTTCATGGCTTCATCGTAGCCGTAGCCTGCAATTTCTCCATAAACCGAAATAATTCCGCCGGCATTAATTAAAAAATCTGGAGCGTAAACAATTCCTTTTTCTTGTAAAATTAAACCGTGTTTTACCTCATCTTGTAATTGGTTATTGGCTGCACCTGCAATAACTTTAGCTTTTATAGTTTTTAAAGTTTCGTCGTTTATGGTTGCACCTAAAGCACATGGTGCGTAAATATCAACTTCGGCTTGGTATACATCTGTTTTTAAAATTTCTACATTATATTTTTTAGAAATTTCTTCTAACTTTTCTTCGTAAATATCCGTGATATAAACAATTGCATTTTCTTGTACCAAGTAACGAACTACGGTTTCTCCAACATTTCCAACGCCTTGCACTAAAACTTTTTTTCCTGATAAATCATCGGTACCAAAAGCAAATTTAGCCGATGCTTTAATTCCCATGAAAACACCATAACCTGTAATTGGAGATGGATTTCCCGAACCTCCCTTATCAACAGAAATACCTGTTACGTGTTTGGTTTGCGTCAATATTAAATCCATATCGGGTGTTGTTGTTCCTACGTCCTCGGCAGTGATGTATTTACCGCTTAACGAATCAACAAACTGACCGAACTTTTTTATTAATTCTGGAGTTTTATCTGTTTTTGCATTTCCTATAATAACTGCTTTCCCGCCACCAAGATTCAATCCTGAAATTGCCGATTTGTATGTCATTCCTCTTGATAATCGTAACACATCATTTAAGGCTTCCCATTCGTTAGCGTAGTTCCACATACGAGTTCCGCCTAAAGCTGGGCCTAAAACTGTGTTGTGAATTCCAATTATTGCCTTTAAACCTGTATCTTTGTCTTGGCAAAATACAACTTGTTCGTGATTATTAAAGGATACTTGTCCAAAAACAGGATCAATTTTGTGTAAATCTTTAACAGAGGTTAATTCTGATGTCATAAATTAAGTAAGTTTTTTATTTTGATTATTTAGCTAAATTTACAAAAAATATTTTTTAAAGCATTTTTTTATATTGATTTAATCTAAAATTCTACTAAAAATTATGATTCCTTTAGGTTTTAACTTTTTTAAGCTATTTTTAAAGAATCATTTCTCATAACACTAATGAAGGAACTTAAACATCTAAATAAATATTTTTTTAAATACAAATATCACTTTTTATTAGGGATTGCCATCACCATTGTTGCGCAATTTATAACCTTATATACACCTAAATTAATTGGTGAATCTATTAAAATATTAGAACACACAAATGAGCCCAATTACCTAAAGGCCAAAGCTATTACTATTAATATTTTATTAGTTATTACAACTACTTTAGTTGCAGGTTTTTTTACTTTTTTAATGAGACAGACCTTAATTGTTATGTCGCGCCATATTGAGTATGACTTAAAAAATGATATTTTTAAAAAATACGAACAACTGTGTCAACCTTTCTATAAAAACAATAGAATTGGAGATTTAATGAATCGCATTAGTGAAGATGTAGGAAAAGTTAGACAATATGTTGGTCCTGCAGTCATGTATACCATCAATACGCTTATTCGCTTTGCTGTTGTTTTAGTTCAAATGTACATTATTTCGCCAGAGCTAACTTTATATACTATTTTACCTTTACCTCTTTTAAGTTATTTTATTTATAAAGTAAGTACAGAAATTAATATTCGTAGTAGCATTTTTCAGGCAAACTTATCAACACTTTCAACGTTTACACAAGAAACTTTTTCGGGCATTCACCTTGTAAAAGCCTACGGATTAGAGCGAAATAAAATAAAAGAAGTAAAAGAATTAGCGAACCAAAGTAAAACCAAAAATTTAAACTTAGTTAAAGTAAATGCGCTTTTTGGTCCTTTAATGGTTTTATTAATTGGCCTTAGTAACTTAATTGTAATTTACGTAGGCGGAAAATTATATGTAGAAGGTAGTATTTCGGATATTGGAATTATTGCACAATTTATACTTTACATTAACATGCTAACTTGGCCAATTGCCTCGTTAGGTTGGGTATCGACTATGGTGAAAGAAGCAGAAGCTTCGCAAGCCAGAATTAATGAATTTTTAAAAGTTGAACCAACCATACAAAATACAGTTCAAGAAAAAACGGATATTACAGGTAAAATCGAGTTTAAAAACGTAACTTTTACTTATCCTGACACCGGAATCACAGCTCTAAACAATATATCATTCACCATAAACCCAGGCGAAACAGTTGCCATTATGGGAAATACTGGCTCAGGAAAATCAACCATTTTAAATTTAATTTGTAGACTTTTTGACACCAATAGCGGAGAAGTTTTAATTGACGGAAAACAAACACCACAACATAATTTATACAACCTACGCTCAAACATTGCCGTAGTGCCACAAGATGCCTTTTTATTTTCTGAAACCATTGAAAACAACATTAAATTTGGTGACGAAAATGCTACACAGCAACAAATTGAAGAAGCAGCAAATATTGCTCACGTTCATCACAATATCATTAATTTTAAAAATGGTTATAAAACCGTACTTGGTGAACGTGGTATCTCACTTTCTGGCGGACAAAAACAACGCGTTTCTATAGCACGAGCAATCATTAAAAAAGCACCCATTTTATTGTTAGACGATTGCTTGTCTGCAGTAGATAATGAAACCGAAGAAAAAATACTTAACAACATTAAAAATGTGACACAAAACATTACTACTGTTATTGTTACACACCGCGTATCTGCAGCTATAAATGCAGATAGAATAATTGTTTTAGAAGATAATAAAATATCCGAAATAGGAAATCACAACCAATTAATTGAATCAAACGGATATTATAAAAAACTATTTGACAAACAAATTCATAATAAAAAGTGAAAAAATTTTGTATTTGTAAGATTTTTTAGTCATTTTTGATTTATCGAACGAGCCAAATTAAATGAAAATGAGTGATTACGAATTAAATGAAAATGAAGAAATTTTTTCGAAAATTTTAAGAGCTGGTAGAAGAACTTACTTTTTTGATGTAAGATCTACCAAAGCAAACGATTATTATATTACTATAACAGAAAGCAAAAAAACGATTGAAAAAGACGGAAGCTTTTTCTATAAAAAACATAAAATTTATTTATACAAAGAGGATTTTGAATCGTTCACAAACCTTTTACAAGAAATGACGCAATATGTTCTTGATCAAAAAGGGGAAGAAGTTATTTCTGAAAGACATCAAAAAGACTTTAAACGCAACTTTTTTGATGAAAAAGAAAGTAGTATAATCTCCGAATTATCAAATATTTCTTTTGAAGATATCTAATCTAATGCTTTAAAAAACAAGTTTCTTGCCGTATATTCACTAAAAAAATTATATGGCAAGAACTCCTTCAAATATGTTAGCTTTAAACACTAAAGCTCCTGATTTTTTTCTCCCAGATACAAATGCAAACGATACAAAAACATTTGCTGACATTAAAGGAGAAAAAGGTACACTTATCATTTTTATTTGCAACCACTGCCCATACGTTATACACGTTATTGACGAAATTGTTAAAATCGCAAACGATTACAGAGTACAAGGAATAGGAATCGCTGCCATCTCGAGTAACGATGTAATACAATATCCGCAAGATCACCCCGATTTAATGCGTGAATTTGCTTTTAATAATAAAATAGAATTTCCTTATTTATACGACCAAACTCAACAAGTAGCAAAAAGTTATGATGCAGCTTGCACACCCGATTTTTATCTATTTAATTCAAGTGATTTATTGATATATCGAGGTCAACTTGATGATTCCAGACCACAAAACGGAATTCCTGTAAGTGGTTCCGACCTACGCAATGCTATTGATTCTCTGCTATATAACCGCTCAATCAACCCCAACCAAAAACCAAGTTTAGGTTGTAACATAAAATGGACATAAATTTAATTGGCTATTAAAAAGATTGTTTTAAATTTGCTCCTTTTACAAGTCATTTCATTTTTGAATATTTATTAACAATCAACCTTTGTATATATTAATTTTTATCAAAAGTGTAATGAACTAAACTTTAAAATTTCAAATTCAAAAAATTACAAACAAATAACAAATTAGTAAAACACATTAACTTTAAATTTTATGTCAAACAAAAAAGTTTCTCTAGTTGCTCGGCAAATTATATGGTTAATATCTTTAGCCTTTTTAATAGGAACAATATTTTTAGTGCTTAATCACAATGCACATTGGCTATTTTTAACTGGTCCAGTAATTATTTTTGCCATTGTAGTATTCGATACTTTTCAAACACACCACTCAATACGTAAAAACTACCCATTAGTTGGGCGTTTAAGATATTTATTCGAAGCTTTTAGACCCGAATTTAGACAATACTTTTTTGAAGGAGAATTAGATGGAAAACCATTTAACCGCCGTCAACGCTCTATTGTTTATCAACGCGCTAAAAACGAAAAACAAACAATCTCATTTGGTATGCAAGATGACCCAAATCGCGTTGGATACGAATGGGCAGCTCACTCTGTTTATCCAAAACATGCTGAGCCAGAGACTTTCCGTACGCAAGTTGGTGGTAAAGATTGCAAAAAACCCTACTCAGCAAGTATTTATAATATTAGTGCAATGAGTTACGGTGCTTTAAGTAAAACAGCAGTAATGTCACTTAACAAAGGGGCAAAACTAGGTAACTTTGATCACAATACAGGGGAAGGTGGTAT
>CANRKI010000053.1 GCA_947631175.1 uncultured Flavobacterium sp. | reverse complement strand
TCTGCATTTCAAAGTACCTTTCTACTATATTTTTGAATATTTCCAAGCCTTCTTGCGATAAAATATTTTGAACAGCTTTGTAGTAATTAATTATTTTTTCGAAGTTTGTCAGGTCTATTTTATATTTCATAAGATAAAAACCTATTCTTCCCATCGCCTCATGAGTTTGTCTTTTATCAAAATAGCGACTTTCCAAGCAAGCATCTAAACACAACAGAGTTGTGTAATAGGTATAAAGTGCGTGAAACAAAATATAAAAACTTCTATATTCAGTTTCATTTTGGGTTATTTTCTTAATATTCTCATTTTCATCAATCAGAAAATATTTTTTTCTTTCAAATAATATTGCTGTCATTATGATATGTCCTGTTTGGTGGGCAATATCATCAATAAAAAAGACTTCATCATAATCTTCCTGATAGGCATTCAAAAATGCCATTCCGTGAGCATTTATTGTCGCAAATGAATTGGTGTTTTTAGGATTTGTTTTAAATAGTATGATTCTTTTGCAATGTTTTTCAATAAGATTAAAGTGTTCTGTACAATTTTCTTTAATTAGTTTTAGAGCTTTTTCTATGTTAGGAACAAACTTTTCAAACAAAGAAGAACTCATTTCTATTTCGTTCGACGTGCTATCGGATGATGCCAATTCAAATACTGAATTAAGCAACTCGAATGGTCTGTACAACAACTCAATCTGTGTGTTTTTAATAATATGACACTCCTGAACCTTTTGCCCTAACTTATTAAAATAGCCCAGCTCCGGCAGATAAGCTAGCGACTCTTTTCCAAAAGAATGATTAATTTTTAAAGGCTCTTTTTCTGTAAAATACCCTTGCATTAGTTCTTCCAAAACCTCTTTTGAGAACGATTTGTTATTTTTAGTTTTAAAATAAGCAAACAACAATGGCTCTGAAAATGTTTTGTCATTTTCAAAATTTAGTTTTTCTAATAAAGAAAGGTTTTCTTTGTAAAGAATTAACGTCGAAGTATCAATAATACTTGATGACACTAAAGCAGTGCGTTTTAATTTCATATTTTATTCTGGGTTAATTTTACAATTTTCGAATAAGGATATTAAGATTTTTTCTATATTAAGTTTTAAATAGATAAGTCCTATTATTAAAAATAAAAAACTAAAAATAAGAATATACAAAGTATTGTTCCCATACATATTCAAAATACCAACAGAATCTGATGTAGGCTGCACCAACCAATTTTCAAAAACGCTTACTACATTTGTAGTCAAATGAATCAACATAGCATACAAAATGTTTTTAGTCTTGTAATAGATATAACAGGTAAAAACAGCTCCTAAAACTAGCATAGGTAATTTCGGAATACTCATATGTATGGCTGAAAATATAATTGTTGTTATGATAATAGACTTAATAAGCGAGTTGTTCTTTATTAGATTATCAAATAAGATTCCCCTAATAATCAACTCTTCAAATATTGCAGGTAATATCGCTATAGATACCAAACTGAATATCAAAGAACTATTATCTATTGGTGTTATTGTGTTATTAAAAAAGTTTGATAGTAAATAGAAAGATGGCAAACCAATCGCAATAGTAAAGGTTAAAGAAACCAATATTAACAGTAAAGAAATGTTATATTTAGTATTTGATATATTAAAATCTGTAATTTTCTTTTTAGCTAATAAACCTAACACGATAAAAGACAACAAATAAGACAACAAATCTCTAATTAATAATAAGTCCGCTCTATTCACGATAATAAACTCAAAAAATGCAATAACTGAGAATGAGATTATAATTAAGATAATGACAAACAGAATACTTTGAATTATATTTTTTGGAAACATATTGTTACTGATTAAGGGTATCATTTTTAAAAATACAATGACACCCATTGTTTACTTTGGATTATTTAAAAATACCATGCTTGTCGCAATTCGCACTTCCAAAAATCATATGGAAGTATGCAGCTCCGGTACCTTGCCAATTCCAGCTTGAATTCGCTTCACCAGGTGGTGTGTAATCGCAATGACAAGCATTTTCTGTACCACCTGAAATAGTTGCCAATAAATCCTCTGAAGCTACTGCTTCTGCTCTCATCTTAAGAGCTTCTAAACTTAATTTGTTCATATTTTATTTAATAAATTATTTAAATAAACTTAAAATAAAATATGAAAAAGAACACATAATAAATTAAGCAAAATTTGCTTAATTTATTATGCAACTATTTGTATGTTTTTATGTATTTTAATAGACTAAGGATTTAAGTAATATTTGATTTTTAGACTTCCTATGAAATAAAGGCCGAGACTTATTTTTATTCCTATTTTTTCGTTGTTAACCTTTGTTTAAAATTTCGAAAAACTCAATCAATCGTATTTAACAATACGTAAGTTTTCCAATTTAATTTTCAAAGCTTTCGTTTTAGGGCTTGATCTACAAACTTTCTTAATATATAACGAAATGGGAGTGAAGTTACTTTTAGAAAAGTTTTGCGACAAAACTTAATGAAACTTTTTAGATGAAGTTTGCGGAATTACTAACGTTAACAACTGTAATTACAATACTTGAATATCGAAAATTTATAAGACTACTTGAAAAAATACTCAAACTTGGTAAAGTTCTAGCGGAGAAATTTTGCTGAAAATTGGAATGGAAAATTACTTAGTTATTCGTTTCTGATAATACTACGTAACGAGATTTTCCTTCAAAATTTGATATGTAAATTATAATCTAAATAATATACTTAACAATATACCTAGCTGGTAATAAATTAAAACCAGGCATAACACAACCTTGTAAAAAAGAATTTTTTGATAAAAAGTTTAAGTTTTTTCTTTCAAATTAACTTATATTTTTTTATTTTTAAATTAAATTTTAAAAATAATAAATGTTCCGCTTGGGAATTTTGATAAATTGGGATTTTTCATTCAATAATCCACCAAAATAGCCAAGCTTAGTACAATAGATAAAAACATGGGAGTTGGATTAACACTGCGAAAATTAAGAAGTAAAACAAAATATTCACAACAAGATATTGGAGATTTATTGGCAATTGATAGAAACACCTATGCAAATTGGGAAAATGAGAAAACAGATGTAAAATCCGAATTTATACCAAAATTGGCGAAAATTTATAATGTTAAAATCAATGAATTATTTGAAGTTGAAATTGATAAGATTAACACTTAGAACAAAGAAATAAAAAAAGGAGCATTAAAAATGCTCCTTTTTTTTAAATATATTATTCTACCGTTACCGATTTGGCTAAGTTTCTAGGCTGATCGACATTTGTACCACGCATTACTGCAATGTGATACGAAAGTAATTGTAACGGAATAGTAGAAAGAATTGGTGTTAAAGCCTCTGTTGTTTCAGGAATTTCGATAACATGATCGGCTAAAGCACGAACTTGCTCATCTCCTTTTGTTACAACTGCAATAATTTTACCGCTTCTTGCCTTTATCTCTTGTATATTACTTACTACTTTATCGTAATGATTTTGCTTTGGAGCAATAACAACAACTGGCATATGTTCATCAATTAAAGCAATTGGCCCGTGTTTCATTTCGGCAGCAGGATAACCTTCTGCATGGATATATGAAATCTCTTTTAACTTTAATGCTCCTTCTAAAGCTACTGGAAAATTAAATCCTCTACCTAAAAATAAACAGTTAGGTGAATCTTTATAAATAGATGAAATTTCTACAATATGATCGTTAGTTTTTAATGCTTCTTCTACTTTTTGTGGAATTAACTCCATCTCTACTAAATTTCTCATAAATTCAGACTGAGACATCGTTCCTTTAGCTTGTGCTAAACGGAAAGCAATTAAAGATAAAACTGTAATTTGAGTTGTAAATGCTTTAGTTGATGCTACACCAATTTCTGGTCCAGCATGTGTGTATGCACCAGCGTGAGTTTCTCTAGAAATAGACGATCCTACCACATTACAAACACCAAAAACAAAAGCACCATTAGATTTTGCAAGTTTAATTGCAGCTAACGTATCTGCTGTTTCACCAGATTGAGAAATTGCAATTACAACATCGTTTTTATTAATAATTGGATTTCTATATCTAAATTCTGACGCGTATTCAACCTCAACGGGAATGCGAGCAAATTCTTCAATTAAATATTCTCCTACTAAACCAGCATGCCAAGATGTACCACAAGCGACAATGATAATACGACTTGCATTTGTGAATTTTTCAAGATTATCCTCAATACCAGCCATTTTAATTAAGCCCTGAGAAGATAAAAGTCTACCACGGTACGTATCTTTAATTACATTTGGTTGCTCGTGAATTTCTTTAAGCATAAAGTGATCGTATCCACCTTTTTCAATTTGTTCAAGGTTTAATTGAAGTTCTTGAATATAAGGTGTTACTAAGCTATCATCTTTAATTTTACGAATTTTCATTGGCTTGTTTAATCGAATAACAGCCATTTCTTCGTCTTCTAAATAAATTGCGTTGTTTGTGTACTCAATAAACGGCGAAGCATCAGATGCAACAAAAAACTCACCTTCTCCAACTCCAATAGCTAACGGACTTCCTAAACGAGCCGCAATAATTTCGTTTGGTTTTTTAATATCAAACACGCAAATAGCGTATGCTCCCACTACTTGGTTTAAAGCTACCTGAACAGCCTTACCAAGTTTTAGGTTATTTGTTTTTTGAATATCTTCAATCAAATTTACTAAAACTTCAGTATCAGTATCCGATTTAAAAATATATCCTCTTTTTATTAATTCTTTTTTTAAAGGCTCATAATTTTCAATAATTCCGTTGTGAATGATTACTAATTCACCAGAATTTGAAAAGTGTGGATGAGAATTTACATCATTAGGTACACCATGTGTTGCCCAACGTGTATGTCCCATACCAATAGTTCCATTTAATGAAATCTCTGTAGTTGCTTTTTGTTCAAGATCCGAAACTTTACCTTTTGTTTTAGAAAGTTTCATCTCTTTCCCATCGTATAAAACGATTCCAGCACTATCATATCCTCTATACTCAAGGCGTTGTAACCCTTTAATTACTACAGGGTAAGCCTCGCGATGACCAATATATCCAACAATTCCACACATAAAATTTACTTAATTTGGGGTCGTGTAATAAATTTCAAATTTAATTTTTTTGTCTGCTGCAGTTGTAGCAGCACTATGTAAAATAGTTCCTAAAGGCGACATTACTGTTGCTGTAGGTATATTTTTTACAGCGAATGGGTTTGCATCAGATCGTAAGTTTGAAAAAGTTGATAAACCTATAGATTCTGTGACAGCAAGTCCCAATCTGTATTTATTTGCAATATCAGAAATTGGTGTTTGACTTGCTATTAAATCTTTAACATATTCCGTAATTCTGAATTTGTAATATAAACCTTGTCCGTCCTGACTTACTAAAATACCATTATAAATTGCTTTATTTTTTTTAGTATCCGAAGTATTTGTTGACGTATCGTTCGAGTAATCAACCAAAACAGACGAGTTATTTAAATCGTATAAAAACAAACGTTCTGGTTCTGGATTATTAGCACCAACAGCTGCACGGTCAATATAAATTGTAACATTCGCTTCATTTATCAACCAATTTTGGTCAGTTAAATAATCTAATTTATCAGGGATACCGTTAGCATCTAAATCTGCTCCAAAAACATCGATGTAAGATACATATGCATCGCTAGATGATGAGTTTGATCCTTTACCTCCACCAACAACATATAAATTTTCTACAGATTGTTGCGGAATTGTATATTGATTTTCGATTAGATTAATTGTTTGACCTGTTAAATTAATCTTCAATGTTTTAGATTCTCTAATCGTAGCGTCAGCTTCACTATCTGCTTTGTAATTAATTTGAATATAACCTTTTGTAAAGTCCATTGTCGCTAATGCTCCTGCATCACTTCCTGATTGACTTACGTTAAAGTATAAGCCTCTAAAATAATTAATAAAAGCCGCTTGGTTTTCTAAATTAGACGAAGCTGTATTTAATATTTTTTGCTGAAAAAAAACAGTATTTAAATCCAACCACATACCTGGAGCGAAAGTTTCTTTTACTACTTTATCCTCAAAATCGGCATCATTTGGTAAAACGTTTCCTTCACTATCAACCAACTCTCCTTGTTCGTTTTTCTTGAACAAATAAATTTCATTTTTATTGAATGAAAATTCAGTGTTTTGTGAAGAAACTGAACTCGAATTTAATGGTAAACCTATTTTTTGAGAGTCAAATAAGGTATTATCGTCCGAATAATATGTTCTTGCTCCTGTTTCAGAGTTTGGATCAATAGCACCAATATAATAACCGTTCTCGTAAATTTTTAAATCAAACTTACCTTCACCGCCGTATATTGAATCTAGTTTATACTCTTTTTGGCCATTGCTATTATTTGAGACAAATTTGCTAAAATAAGGAACATACAAAAACACAGAATCAATTTGCGGATTGTTTCCTATAGTTGGTGCATATTCATCTAAGCTTAATTGTGTTGCATAATGGTATTGTGACTGTCCTAAAATAGGATTGGTATAACTACCCAAAGTATTTACTGCCAAATTATTTGTAGCAACTGCACCTGAGTGAAAATATCCAGACTCGATATCGGTTGAAGAATATTTATCAAAGTCCATATAATCTTCATCTACCATGTCTGAACCAATCGAGTTGAAATCGTCATCACATGATTGCATAAATAAAGACGCCAGGGCAACAAAAGTACTTGCCAATAGCCAAGATTTTTTTTTCATAAATTATAATATCTGATTCTTATAGAAGTTTGTATAAGCTTCTGCAAACTTATCTTTATCCACGAAAGGTAAAAAAGGTTTTTGAGAATTTTCTATATATTTTATTAAATCTTCAGAAACATTTTCAGAACCAACGATAACTCCGTCCGAATGATCAATAGCTGTTTTCATGATGTTATCAAAATCTGCTTCTGCTAATTTTGAGATTGCCTCTGTTGGCACATTATCAAACGCAACTTTTTCTAACGCAGTTGGGTTAATTACTCCATCAAAAGATTTTGAATAAATTGATGTTACAATTTTTGTATCGGCAAATAACGCATCATCTTTATAATAATGTTTCATATAAATAGGTAAAAACGACGCCATCCAACCGTGAACATGAATAACATCTGGTACCCAATTTAATTTTTTCACCGTTTCAACAACTCCTTTTGCAAAGAAAATAGCACGCTCATCATTATCGCTAAACAGTGAACCATCTTCGTTATTAAAAGCTGTTTTGCGTTTAAAGTATTCATCATTATCAATAAAATAAACTTGAATCCTTTCTTTTGGAATAGAGGCAACTTTAATGATTAGAGGCATGTCCATATCATTTATCACCAAATTCATTCCAGACAATCGGATTACCTCATGTAATTGGTGTCTTCTTTCATTAATACTACCATATCGAGGCATAAATATTCTAATCTGACCACCTTGGTCATTAATCATTTTAGGAACCTCATATGACATTAAAGAAACTTCGTTTTCTGGCAAATAAGGCACCACCTCAGATGATACGTATAATATCCTCTTATCCTCCATTTTTAATCTAATTTTAAAATTTTTTGTGTCTAAAAAACAAGCAAAATTACAAAATTTTATGCAGTTATTCTACAAAATAGTAAGTTTGCATAGAATTAAAATTAGAATCGATGTTCGTTTACCAAACAAAAACACAAGTTCAAGCGCATTTAGCCCAACATATTGTACTAAATAAATCTATTGGTTTAGTCCCAACAATGGGAGCTTTACACCAAGGACACTTGTCTTTATTAGAACAATCTTTGCAAGAAAATGACATAACAGTCATTAGCGTTTTTGTAAATCCAACGCAATTTAACAATCCAGAAGATTTAGAAAAATATCCTCGTACTCTTGAAAATGATATTGAAAAAGTACGGGATTTAAGCTCGGATATTATTATTTTTGCACCAACACCTGACGAAATTTACGGAAATAATGTAAAAGCAACCCAATATAATTTCAACGGTTTAGAACACCAAATGGAAGGAGCTGCGAGACCCGGACATTTTGATGGCGTTGGGACAATTATTACAATTTTATTTGATATTATTAAGCCAACAAATGCTTATTTTGGAGAAAAAGATTTTCAGCAATTACAAATTATTCGTGCTTTAGTTAAAAATTACGACCTTGGGGTAAACATTGTTGGATGCCCAATTTTTAGACAAAAAGATGGATTGGCTATGAGTTCTCGAAATCAGCGTTTAAGCAATGATGCAATTCAAAATTCAACTTTTTTATATCAAACGTTACTAAAAGCGAAAGAGTTATTCCGCACTGAATCAATAACTACTGTGAAAAAATTTGTTGAAAACGAAATTCAAAACAATAAAATTTTTGAATTAGAATATTTTGAAATCGCTGACGAACTAACATTAGTTACAGCAACAGAAAAAAAAGAGCACATAAAATACAGAGGCTTTTTGGTCGCTCATATTGAAGGTGTTAGATTAATAGACAACATATCATTAAATTAATTATTTTTGCACTATGCAAATTGAAATTTTAAAATCAAAAATCCACCGTGTAAGAGTTACAGGTGCCGATTTAAACTACATTGGAAGTATTACAATTGACGAAACTTTAATGGAAGCCGCAAATATTTTTGAAGGAGAAAAAGTTTCTATTGTAAATGTTAACAACGGAGAACGTTTTGAAACGTACGCAATCCCAGGGCCTAAAGACTCAGGAGTTATCACATTAAATGGACCTGCAGCTCGCAAAGTACATAAAGATGATATTATTATTATTATTTGTTACGGTTTAGCGACTTTAGAAGAAGCGAAAACTTTTAAGCCTACTGTAATTTTCCCTAACGAAGAGAATAATTCTTTATCTTAATTTGAAAACATCATTAAAAAAAATACTTTCTATAATACTCCCACTTGCTTTGGGAGTATTTTTAGTTTATTACGCTTTTAACCAATTTACGCCACAACAACTCAATCAAATTAAAGAACAATTTAAAAATGCCAATTACTTTTACATTGGAATTTGTACTTTTTTCTCGATTGTGAGTTTGGCCAGCAGAGCGTATCGCTGGCGATTTTCCCTAAAACATATGGGATATTCATCAAACTTTGCTAATAATTTCATGGCGGTTTCTATTGGTTACATCATGAATTTAACCATTCCAAGATCAGGAGAAATATCAAGAGCCTTGGTTTTAAAAAACTACAATAATATTCCTTTTGACAAAAGCTTTGGAAGCATTATTGCCGAACGTGTAATTGATTTTGTTGTTTTATTAGGTTTTATTTTTCTTGCATTAATTCTTCAATTCTCAACCTTAAAAGACTTTTTAGCAAGTACCATTCCGTTAGAAAAATTGATATATTTAGTTGTAATATTAACTATTATAGGCCTTTTTGGATTGTATCTATTATTTTTTACCAATTTAAAACCAATGGTTTTTATTAGAGAAAAAGTAAAAGGGGTTACCGAAGGTGTGCTTAGTGTTTTTAAAATGAAAAATAGACTCGAATTTTTATTACACACCGTAATTATTTGGGTGTCATTTGTTGCAACTTTTTATTTTGGAATGAAAACTATTGACGAAACTGCAATGTTATCCTTTAGTATCATTGTCTCAAGTTTTGTTGTGGGTAGTTTAGCCGTTACTTTCACTAACGGAGGTTTTGGCGCATTTCCATTAATGATTTCGAGTATTTTATCAATTTACGGAATTTCATTAACCAGCGGAACAGCCGTAGGTTGGATACTTTGGTCCTCACAAACTGCTATTGTTATCATTTTGGGCGGACTATCCTTTATTTTTTTACCTATCTTTAATAAAAAATTAAAATAACAATACAATCCTAAATCAAGTATAATATGAAAATTAAATTCTTAATTGTCCTTTTAACTTTGTTAGGAGTTAACGCATACGCACAACGTATAACCGAAACTCTAAAATCTAAAAAACTAAATGCAAGTAGAGAAATTCAAATCATTCTTCCTAAAAATTATGAGGAAAGAAAAGACGAAAAATTTCCACTTTTAGTAGTTTTAGATGCCGATAATTTAATTGCACCTATTGCTGCAGATATTAGATACGGAGCGAATTTTGACGAAAATCCTGATTTTATCATTTTAGGAATCAATCAAGCTAAAAACAATGATAGAGTATATGATTCTGAATTTGAAGATATAGGAATTCCCTCTGTTAACGGTGCGGCATTTTTTGAATTTTTAGGGATGGAAGTCGTTCCTTATATCGAATCAAAATATAGAGTTCAACCCTTCAGAGCGATTTTAGGTCATGGCATCACAGCTGCATTTTTAAATGCATATCTATATAAAGAAACTTCTTACTTTAACGCTTATATTTCAATGAGCCCTGCCTTTGCTTTTGACATGGAAAATCAAGTTGCAAACAGACTCGCAGCACATAAATCAAATATATTTTACTACTTATCTTCTACCGAAGGGGATTTAAAAACAGATAAGGACAAGGTAAAAATTTTAGATACCAATATTAAAACAAAGAAAAAGGATAATGTAAACTACATGCTAGATTATTATCCTAATGGCAACCACTACAGCTATGTTACCCAAGCTATGCCAGCTGCAATAAACTTTATTTTTAAAGGATATTCTAAAATCAACAAAGATGAATTTGACAATAAAATTATTGTTTTAGAAAAAGGACATACCGATTATTTAATGCAACGTTACGAAACGGCAGAGAAAAATTTTGGATTTGCTCCTAAAATAAGATTATCTGATTTTGAAGCGATTGAAGCAGCTATCATTAAAAACGGAAATTACGAAGATTTACCGGGCTTAGCTAGATTAGCAGATAAAGCCTACCCAAACACAATGTTAGGTGCTTATCATTTAGCTTTATACGAAGAAAAAATGGAAGATTGGGGTCGTGCCGAAAAAGCATATATGAAAGCTTTTGGTTTAGAACCGGTTCGAAATTTAACCAAAAACATGATGATTGAGCGTGCGGAGTACTATAAAGGAAAACTACGTGAACATGCTAAAAACAGAAAAAATAGAAAAAATAATACAGAAGTAATCGAGGAAACTCCTACAGAATCTGAAACTCCGAGCGAAACCTCTGAAACACAAGAATAAATGGCTAAAGTTAAAACGACATTTTTTTGTCAAAGCTGTGGTACTCAATACGCAAAATGGCAAGGGCAATGTAACGCTTGCAAAGAATGGAATACTATAGTTGAGGAAATTATTCAGAAAGAAGAAAAACAGACTTGGAAATCGAGCTCGTTAATCGAAATCAAACGCTCGTCTAAGCCTTTAAAAGTAAATGAAATTGACTCAACAAAAGAAATACGTTATAACACAGGTGATAATGAATTAAACCGAGTTTTAGGTGGTGGCTTCGTTCCTGGATCATTAACCCTTTTAGGCGGTGAACCTGGAATAGGAAAAAGTACCTTACTTTTACAAATATCATTACGCTTACCGTATAAAACCCTTTATGTTTCGGGCGAGGAAAGTCAAAAACAGATTAAAATGCGTGCCGAAAGAATCGAAAATCATTCGGACAACTGTTTTATTTTAACCGAAACAAAAACACAAAATATTTTTAAACAGATTGAAACAATTCAACCCGAAATTGTTATCATCGACTCAATTCAAACATTACAAACCGAATACATTGAGGCTTCTGCCGGAAGTATTTCACAAATTAGAGAGTGCACAAGCGAACTCATAAAATTTGCTAAAGAAACCAACACGCCAGTAGTTTTAATTGGTCATATTACCAAAGACGGTACAATTGCAGGACCTAAAATTTTGGAACATATGGTTGATACGGTTTTGCAGTTTGAAGGCGATCGAAATCATATTTTTAGAATTGTTAGGGCACTTAAAAATCGTTTTGGATCTACATCCGAATTAGGAATTTACGAAATGCTTGGCAGTGGTTTACGCGAGGTAAGCAATCCGTCCGAAATTTTAATTGCAAATAAAGACGAAGAATTGTCCGGAATTGCAATTGCTACAACTATGGAAGGTATGCGACCTATTATGATCGAAATTCAATCATTAGTCAGCACAGCCGTGTATGGTACGCCACAGCGTAGCGCAACAGGATACAATGTAAAACGATTAAATATGATTTTAGCCGTTTTAGAAAAACGTGCTGGATTTAGATTAGGAGCCAAAGACGTTTTTTTAAACATTACAGGTGGTATCACCGTTGATGACCCAGCAATTGATTTGGCTGTGGTTGCTGCAATTCTCTCATCGAATGAAGATATTCATATCCCAAAAGAGTTTTGTTTTGCAGGTGAAGTTGGGCTTTCTGGCGAAATTCGTCCTGTCAATCGTGTAGAACAACGTATTTTAGAAGCCGAAAAATTAGGATTCACTCATATTTTTGTCTCTAAATACAATAAAATTTCACTAACAAATACCACTATAAAAATTGAACTGGTTGCAAAAATCGAAGATTTAGTAAGTAGTTTATTTGCATAAAAAAATCCCGACATAAAATTTATGTCGGGATTTTTTGTGTTTTATATTTCATTTAAAACTTGCGTAATCGAATCTAAGTTTGGTGTTAAAATCACCTCGATACGTCTGTTACGTGCTTTACCTAAATCGTTTGTATTGCTATCAATTGGTGCATATTCGCTACGACCTGCTGCAGTAACATTTTTCTTTACAATTTTATCATTTTGTAATAAAATCTCAACTACAGAAAGTGCACGTTTAGTAGATAAATCCCAGTTGTTTGCAATCATACCGCCAATATTACCTTTAATAATATCATTGTCTGTATGTCCTTCAATCAAAACCGAGATATCCGGATTATCACCTAAAACTTTACTTAATTCAACAATTGCCGTTTTTCCTTGATCATTAACCGCCCAAGAACCTGTTTTAAATAATAATTTATTTTCTAAAGAAACATAAACTTTACCATTTTTTTGCTCAACAGTTAATCCTTTTCCTTCAAAAGCATTTAAAGCGCTAGATAAAGTTTCTTTTAAAAGATTCATTTTCGCCTCTTGATCAGCAATTAACTTTTCAAGTTCATTAACACGAGAAGAACGCGTTTTTAATTCGTTGTTCATCGAATCTAAACGTTCGCGCTCTGCGGCTAATGCTTTTTCTTTTGCATCTAATTGAGCTAAAAGCTCACGATTTTTATTCATGTTACTCTTAGAAGCATCGTCTGCATTTTTTTCTAACTTAGAATATGAACTCTCAAGATTTTTTAAGTTTGTTGATGCTGCAGCGTAATCTGATGCTAGTTTATCTCTTTCGGCTTTTAAACGATCAAATTCGGCTTGTAAATTGTTTTTATCTAACTCTAATTGATTTTTATTTGTTGATAAGGCGTCAAGCTCGTCAGATAATTCTCTATTTTGTTGTCTTAATCCAGATACTTGATCTTCAAGCTCTGTATACATTTTTTTTGAAACACAAGAAGTAGACAGGGCTGCTACTAATAATGCAACTGAAACTTTTTTGTACATATTGAATCTAACTTTATTTAATTTCTACTAAAATTGGGCAATGATCAGAGTGTTTTGCTTCGGGTAAAATAGCGGCTCTAGTTAATCTATCTTTTAAATTATCCGAAACTAAATTATAATCAATTCTCCAACCTTTATTGTTATTACGGGCATTTGCTCTATAACTCCACCAACTATATTGATGTGGTTCATTATTAAAATATCTAAAACTATCTATAAATCCTGATTTCATAAAACCATCTAACCAAGCACGTTCTTCGGGTAAAAAACCAGAAACCTTAGCATTTCTAATTGGATCATGAATATCAATTGCTTGGTGACAAATATTATAATCGCCACAAATAATTAAGTTTGGAATGGTTTGTTTTAATTGATTGATGTATTGCTGAAAATCGTCCATGTACATAAATTTATGCGAAAGTCGATCAATATTTGTTCCTGACGGAAGATACAAACTCATTACAGAAACATCCTCAAAATCAACTCGTAAATTTCGTCCTTCAAAATCCATGTGTTCAATACCTGTTCCAAAAACGACCTGCTTGGGTTCAATCTTACTTAAAATAGCTACCCCGCTATATCCTTTTTTTTGTGCTGGATAATAATATTGGTAGTTATATCCAAGGGCTTTTATATCTTCAGTAGGTATTTGATTTTCAAGCGCCTTAATTTCCTGCAAACAAATAACATCAGGATTTGCTGCTGATAACCAATCTAAAAAACCTTTAGTTATGGCCGCTCTAATACCATTAACATTGTACGAAATTACAATCATAACATCATTTTAATTTATTCAAAAATATACATTTTTTTGCAGAAGCCCGCCAAATTTATAATTATATAACACATATTTCATCTAAAATAAAAAATAACGTATTGTTATTATTTACTCATACAAATTCAATGGATATTATTATCTTTGCATCTTAACATTATTACATTTATTCAATGCAAGTTGTTAGTGCAAAACAGATAGCTAAAGCTATAAAATTAGATAAATACGGCCCAATTGGAACGTTTATAGGTTGGCTATTTCTTAAATTAACACGTATTTCTAAGTTAAATAGGATTTATGAAAAAACATACGCAACAGACCCAAATGTTTTTTTAAAGAATCTAGTTGAAGAACTTGGTGTAAAATACGAAATTCCTTCTGAAGATTTAAAGAGGCTACCTAAAAATGGCCCTTATATCACTATATCAAATCATCCTTTAGGTGGATTAGATGGTATCATTTTAATGAAAATTTTACTAGAACATGATCCGGAATTTAAAGTTATTGCAAATTTTTTATTACAACAAATAGAACCGCTAAAGCCTATCATCATGCCGGTAAATCCGTTTGATGATCGAAAAGATTTAAAATCAAGCGTATTGGGGTTAAAAGAAACTTTAAGACACTTAAGCGACGGTAAACCTTTAGGAATTTTCCCAGCGGGAGAGGTATCAACTATTGAACGAGATAACATTATGGTAGATAAAGCTTGGGAAGCTACTGCTATTAAAATCATTCAAAAAGCAAATGTACCTGTAGTTCCTATTTACTTTCATGCTAAAAATAGTAAGCTATTTTATTGGTTATCTAAACTTAATCCATTACTTAGAACTTTAAAACTACCTTCTGAACTTTTAACGCAAAAAGGAAAAGTTATTAAAATTCGTATCGGAAAACCTATATCAATAACTGAACAAGAAGAACACAAAGACTCTATTGAAAATTTCACCGAGTTTTTACGCAAAAAAACGTACATTCTCTCTAATTCATACGATAATGAGGATGAAAAAACTTTGTTAGGCTCTAAAACATTAGAGAAATTAACAAAAACTGCGGAACCTAAACCAAAACAAATTGTGCATGCAGCCAATCAGGACAAAATACTTGAAGAGCTAGCAAAACTACGCGAAAACCTTTCGGAATACCGACTTTTACAAAGTAAAAATTACGAAGTGTTTTTTGTATCAGCAGATAAAATCCCAAATATTCTGCACGAAATTGGTCGCTTACGCGAAATCACCTTTCGTGAAATTGGAGAAGGGACAAACGAATCGATTGATTTAGATAAATTTGACAAATATTATTACCACATGTTTTTGTGGGATGATGATGCAAAACGAATTGCTGGTGCTTACCGTATGGGACTAGGTTCAGAAATTTTCTCTAAATACGGAATCGATGGTTTTTACATGCAAGAACTTTTTAAGTTTGAGCCTGAATTACATAAAATGATGTCTGAATCTATAGAAATGGGACGTGCTTTCATTATCTCAGATTATCAACAAAAACCAATGCCTCTTTTCTTATTATGGAAAGGAATTGTGCATACAACGCTACGCCACCCAGAACATAAATATTTAATTGGTGGAGTAAGTATTAGTAACCAGTTTTCTGATTTCTCGAAATCGTTAATGATTGAGTTTATGAAATCGCATTACTACGACCCATACATTGCTCAATACGTACGTCCTAAAATGGAGTATAAAGTAAAATTAAAGGACGAAGACAAAGATTTTGTTTTTAATGCCACAGAAGCAGACTTAAACAAATTTGATAAAATTATTGACGAGGTTGAACCAGGAAACTTACGTTTACCTGTTTTAATTAAAAAATATATCAAACAAAACGCACGTGTTATAGCATTTAATGTAGATCCATTATTTAATAATTCGGTTGACGGTTTAATGTATATTCGTATTGCTGATTTACCTGAAAGTACTGTAAAACCAGTTATGGAAGAGTTTCAGGCCGAGTTAGAACGACGAATGGATAAATAAAAAAAGAGCTTTTGAAAAATACACTGCCCCCAAAAAGTTAGACACTTTTGGGGGCATTTTTTATGGCAAGAAAAGTAAAATATGATGTAGCA
>CANRKI010000052.1 GCA_947631175.1 uncultured Flavobacterium sp. | reverse complement strand
TCATTCCATTTCATACATGGCAAGCTAATACGTATACATTATCTCCAACTGTAGGAACAATGTTACTATCTGGAATTATGTTAAAAATGGGATTATATTCTGTAATCCGTTGGCAAATGCCAATTGCACCAGAGGCAGCGAAAGAATGTGCTCCTTATGTAATATTTTTATGTATTGCAGGTGTAATTTATGGATCTATTTTAGCTTTAAAACAAACAAATTTAAAAACGTTTTTAGCTTATTCGTCATTAGCTCACGTTGGTTTAATTGCTGCTGGAGCTTATAGCGGAACATTTGACGGACTTTTAGGAGCAGTTTTACAAATGGTTGCTCACGGTTTTGTTATTGTTGGATTATTTTATGCTGTAGATATTATTAATGATAGATATAGAACAATCGAAATTCCAGAACTTGGTGGTATCCGAGCTTTAGCTCCAAAATTTACCTCTTTGTTTATGATTTTGATGGTAGCATCTGTTGGGTTACCAGGTACATTTAACTTTGTGGGTGAGTTTACTATTTTATATGGTTTATCAACAGTAAGTTTATGTTACGCAATTTTTGGAGGTTTAAGCATTGTTTTAGGTGCATACTACATGTTAAAAATGTTCCAAAAAGTTATGCTTGGTGAATCTTTCGAAAAACCATTCGCTGACGTTTCTATTTTCGAAACTATTGTTTTTGTATTGATTATTGGTGCTCTAATTTACTTTGGTTTATATCCAAAAGCAATTTCTGATGTACTTGCACCAAGTATCGATCTTATTTTTAATCAAATAAACTCAATAAAGTAATATGTACACTTTAATCGCTATATCATTACTCGGAATTTGTTGTCTTTTATTAGAGATAATAAATCTTAGAAAAATAATTATACCTTTTGTAAGTGTAGGATTATTAGGAACATTGATTTATACATACACACAAGTTAACGTTAACGAGAGTTACTACAACAACATGTTAGTAACAAACAAATTCACCGTTGGTTTTTCGTGTCTGTTTATTATTTTAACCTTATTTATTGTATTACTTTCTCACGATTACTATAAAAAGCGCGAACACCAAATCACCGATTTCATTTCACTAAAAGTATTTTTATTGGCGGGTGGTATTGCCATGGTTTCATTCGGAAACTTAGCTATGTTTTTTATGGGATTAGAAATTCTTTCGATTTCACTTTATGTTTTAGCAGGTAGTAATCCGTTAAGCTTAAAGAGTAACGAAGCCGGAATGAAATACTTCATCATGGGAGCTTTTGCCTCAGGGATTATCCTTTTTGGTATTGCCTTAGTATATGGTGCAATCGGTTCATTTGATATGAATATGATATACGAAGCATCACATTCAGCCTCAACAGTTGATTGGTTTTACATGGGAGCAATTTTAATTTCTGTAGGAATGTTATTTAAAATTGCTGCTGTTCCATTTCATTTTTGGGCACCAGACGTTTACGAAGGGTCTCCTGCTATTGTAACCGTAACAATGAGTACACTTGCAAAAGTAATTGCTATTGCAGCGTTTATTAAATTAAATAGAGCTTTAAACGGAAACATGCGTGATGTTTATGATATTATGATTGTTGTAATCGCTATTGCATCCATGACAGTGGGTAACATAATGGCCTTAAAACAAAGTAATATTAAACGTATGTTGGCTTTCTCGGGTATATCTCATGCTGGTTTTATGCTAGTTTCGTTATTAAACGAGAACTTATATGTTCCAACATTGTTTTACTATGCAATTGCTTATTCTACGGCAAGTATTGCTGTTTTTGCTGTTGTACTTTATGTTTGTAGAGATTCTGAAAACGAAGACATCGAAAACTTTAAAGGCTTTTATAAACGCAGTCCACTTTTAACTGCTATTGCTTCTGGAGGATTATTGTCAATGGCCGGAATCCCTGTTTTTGCAGGTTTCTTTGCTAAACTTTTTGTATTTACTGAGGCTTTAAAATCAGGATTCTCAATCCTTGTAATTTTAGGGGTTATTAACTCAATAATTGCGATTGGATATTACTTTAAAGTGATTCGTAAGATGTATTCTAACGATATTGACATGAATTTATATCAAAACGAAAAAATTCCAACCGTATATTATATCGTTGCAATTGGTGCAATAGCTATTAATCTAGCTATAGGTTTATACCCTGCATTTATAACGCGTTAGTACTGTTTTTATAATATTTTATTTTTGATAAAAGCGTCCGAATGTTATTTCATTCGGACGCTTTTTTTGTTTTTTGGTTTTTTTTGAAAAGTTGATAATTTTAAATTCTTTTTACGTTTGCCTTTTTTAATAATTCTTACAAAATACTATTCAAAAATAGTATTTTCGTAAATATTTCCGATTTTGATAAAAAACATATTTTTTTCAATTTTGATATCTATATTTTTTTTATCTTTTTTTTAACAAATAAACAAACATCTAAATTTAAAATTGCTTTTTTATGAAAAGAATTGTTTTATCAATTGTCTTTTTAAGCTTTTTTGGTATCTCTAACGCCCAGTATGCTGATGAATATAAATCAGGTATGGTAGTAAAGCTTAATGAAGACGGCTCAAAACAAATGCGAGTGTTGCTCTGGGGCCAAACTTGGTTCCAAGATTTTGAAGGGAATAACCCTAATGATGGTTTCTCTGTAAAACGTGCTAGAGCTTTAATGTACTCTAAGCTTAATGATAGGTTCATGATTTTAACCCATTTTGGTGTTAACGGAGTTAACGATAATAATTTAACACCAACAGGTAAAAGCGACGACGTTCAGTTTTTTCTTCACGAAATGGTTTTGCAGTACAAAATCAACAACTATTTAAACATTGGTGCTGGTATCCACAATTGGGGTGGTATCTCGAGACTTAACGGCCAAGGAACCATTAACATGATGACATTAGATAACAACCGTGCCTCATGGACTACTTTAGGTCTTTCGGATCAATTTTCTAATCATTTAGGTGTTTACTTTAGTGGTACAGTTGATCGTTTAAATTATCGTTTAAGTATTTCTGATGCACTTACAAATACTTTAGACGGAAATAGCGCTACTATTTTACAACCAGGACAAGAAAAATATTTAGGAAAGGCCTTATTAGCTAAAGGCAAATACGCCATTGCTGGATATTTTGATTATCAGTTTTTGGAGAAAGAAAATTTAGCACTTCCGTACAGAGTAGGAACCTATTTAGGTGGTAAAAAAGTATTTAATGTTGGTGCAGGTTTTTTCACTCAACCCGATGCGATCGTACAAATGGATCCAACAGGTATGTTATCAACTACTGGAGCAACACATTTAAATGCTGATGTTTTTTACGATACACCAATAGGACAATCTAGTTCAATTACTGCCTATGCTCAATTTCAAAACTCGAAAATGGGAGATAATTACATCAACGGTGATATAGTAGGAAACGGAAACCAATTCTATGCACATGTTGGATATTTAATCGCAAAAAATAATATTCAAGATGGAAAGGATAAGTACAAAAACCGTTGGCAGCCTTATTTAGCTTATTCTAACCGAAATTTCACGGCCTTGCCAGAAGCAGCTAAAGAACTTAAAATTGGTGGAAATTTTTATGTAGATGGACACAACGCAAAAATATCTTTCGAATATCAAAAATCTTTTCATTTGCCATCACAACGTGACGATATGTTCACTATTCAGGCAATGATTCTACTATAACAAACAAAATTCGCAAAATTAACAAACAAACAAAAACTATTTATTATGAGTGAACAAACAGACAAAAAAGGCATCTGGAAAGTGATTGGTGCCTCATCAATGGGGACATTGATCGAATGGTATGACTTTTTTATCTTTGGAAGTTTAGCTGTTGTAATTTCTACTAAATTCTTCCCAGCCGATAATCCAACAGCAGCCTTTTTATCAACCTTAGCAACTTTTGCTGCTGGTTTTGTGGTACGTCCTTTTGGTGCTTTATTTTTTGGTCGTTTAGGTGACATCGTAGGTCGTAAATACACCTTCATGGCTACTCTAGTTTTAATGGGAGGAGCCACTTTTTTAATAGGATGTATACCAAGCTACGAAACTATTGGATTTTTAGCTCCTTTATTAGTATTAATTCTTAGACTTTTACAAGGACTTGCCTTAGGTGGCGAATACGGTGGTGCTGCAACTTACGTAGCAGAACACGCTCCCGAAGGCCAACGCGGATATTGGACCTCGTGGATTCAAACCACCGCAACAATCGGTCTTTTTGTTTCCTTAATCGTTATTTTATTAACTAAAAGCTTCTTAACGCCAGAACAATTTGATCTTTGGGGATGGAGAATTCCTTTCATCCTTTCAATCGCAATGGTTTATGTTTCTTACTTAATCCGTAAAAACATGGACGAATCTCCTGAGTTCAAAAAAACTAAAGCCGAAGGAAAAACATCTAAAAATCCTTTAAAAGAAAGTTTTGGAAATCGATATAATTTAAAATTCGTTTTACTTGCATTATTTGGTGCAGTTATGGGGCAAGGGGTTGTTTGGTATACCGGACAATTTTATGCCATGAGTTACATGAAAACCGTAATGGCGGTCGATTCTGATCAAGTAGATATGTTATTAGGTATTGCCTTACTTTTTGGTACTCCTTTCTTTGTAGTATTTGGTTGGTTATCAGATAAAGTAGGTCGAAAATGGGTTATGTTATTAGGAATGCTACTTGCTGTTGTTTCCTACAGACCTATTTACGAAGCCATGTACCAAACATCTAACCTAGAGAATAAAACCGAAATTGTTGAGAAAACAGAACGCCTTAGCGAAATTAAAATTGCCGGAGCCGTTACCGACTCAGTTTACACAACAACAAAATATTTCACCGACGGAACATGGTCTAAACAAGTAAAAACATTACACCTACAAGACAACCAACCTAAAGTAGTTGATGGTAAAGTTCAAGAATTTGTAAAAACAACAACCCATCTCGAATCTGCTGACCGTTGGAAGTTAACCTTCCTAATCTTCATCCAAGTAATTTTCATTACAATGGTATATGGTCCAATCGCAGCGTTCTTAGTCGAAATGTTCCCAGTAAAAATACGTTATACTTCTATGTCACTACCATATCACGTAGGTAATGGTATTTTCGGAGGTTTACTTCCAGCAGTATCAACTTATTTAACAACAAATGCTAAATCAAATGGCGATCCACAATTTTACTTAGCAGGATTATGGTATCCAATCATCATTTCTGCCGTGTGTTTCATCATCGGAGCAATTTACATCAACAAAGAAACGACTAACAACTTAAACGACTAACAACATGGACGGATTAAAAAAAATATTAGGAATCGTATGGCTAGCCTTAGCAGCAGTAGTAGCCTATTTATGTATTTTCATCTTCGGAATCCCTAAATTAAGTTCTGGTTCACAAGACGATTTAGTGTTCGGTATCATCATCCTTTTCGTATTAACACCCATCATCGTACTTGGTATGGCCTTATTTGGCTACTACGCCTTAGTGGGCGAATACAGCGACGATAAAATGTAACACAACAACATAAACCTAAAAACCACCAAAAACTTTCTTTTGGTGGTTTTTTATTTTTTAGCGTTCCCCTTCGGGTCGCGTGTTTCACTATATCTTTTGTTCGTACCTCACAAAAGGATGCCGCTGCACCCGCTAACGCGCTGCGCAAAACAACAAGATTCTAAATTAACGCTGCGCCTTTTCAAACTTACCATAAAATCGCCAAAAACTCTTAATTACAGTCGGATCAAAAGTTTTCTTTTTCCAATTATTCAAAACCAAATCAATAGTTTCTTGTTCAATTACATACTTTCCAATAAATAACTCATCCGCATTAAAAAACATTCCAAATTGCCCGTGTAACGTATGAATATTATCTAATAAAACCTCTTCAAAAAATAAAATGGTATGTTCTGCAGAATTAAAATCCAAATGATTCGAAATATCATCATGATTCTCAATCGCTATGAAAACATGCGAACTCTGAATAGGAAACTCAATCGCAGGCAAATGATCAAATTCCAACTCTTTACTCAAATACAAGCGTAAATTTAGCGTATCCAAATACGGAATTTTTGCTAATCTTTTTTGATTCAATTCCGCTTGTTCTACTATTTTTTGATGATTAAAGTTTATAATCTCGTTTATAGATAACTCTTTGGTCAATATATCTTCTAATCCTATGCTAAAATATTTAGCAATTTTAATGATGGTTTCAAGTTTCGGTTCAGCTCGCATTTCTTCGTAAGACGAGATATTACCTCTCGAAATTTCAAATAAATCGGCAAAAGATTGCTGACTAAGTCTATTTATCCCTCGAATTTTCTTGATATTATAGCCAATCTTACTCATTTCTTAAAAAAATATTAAATTTAAATTGCTAATTTAATTTGCGTTTTGTATTTTTATGCTATTAATATGTGCAATATACAAATTTTGTTGGTATGAATTATACAACAGTTCAAAAATTTATTCTCGATGCAGGGTATCATATTACCTATCAAAATCAAAACGACGGTGTTTTTATAATCGAAAATAAATTAGACGGGGTCGAAAATTTAATTATCGGTGTAGCGCCACCTATTTTAATTTTCGAAATGTATTTGTTTACAATTGCAAGTGATAATATGCAAGTATTTAAATCACTTTTAATAAAAAACAGAGACATCTTACACGGCGCTTTTGCCTTAAACGAGGACGGAACTAAAGTGCTTTATCGTTACTCTATTCAAATCGAAAATATCGACTTTAATGAGTTCGAAGCTGCTATTACTTCATTAAGCATGTTGCTTAGTGAGTATTCTAAACAATTAATAGATTTTTCTAAAAAATAAAAAAATGAACATCTTTAAAAGAATATTCAGAATTGGTCAAGCCGAAATTCATTCGGTGGTCGATAAAATGGAAGACCCAATTAAAATGACCGAACAAGGCATTCGCGAAATGCAGGACGATTTAGAACAAGCTCTAGAAGCTTATGCAAAAGTGAAAGCCTTAGCTATTAGAACCGAAAATAACGCCAATAAAAAACGCGAAGAAGCTACCGAATACGAAAAAAAAGCAGTTTTACTTTTGCAAAAAGCACAAAAGCAAGAATTAACAGTTGCGGATGCCGAACGTTTAGCAAAAGAAGCTTTAGGTTTAAAAAAACAACTTTTGCAAGAAGCTAGCGAATTAGAGCAGCAAGCGGTTGTTCACAACCAATCGGCACAAGAAGTGCATAAAAATGTTGAGGTTTTAAAATTCAATATTTCCAAATGGGAAAATGAATTGAAACTTTTAAAAGCTAGAGTTAAAGTGTCGGACGCAACAAAATTAGTGAACAAACAATTAGCAAAGATTGATGCCAACAGTACTATTAGTATGCTAGAGCGAATGAAAGAAAAGGTCGAAGAAAACGAAGCCTTAGCAATGGCTTATGCAGATTTAGCAAATGGTTCAAAATCGGTTTCTGACGAAATTGATAAAGCAATTGGAACACATAATTTAGACGAAGAACTGGAATTGTTAAAACAAACTAATAATTTAAAATAATGAAAACCTGGGAATATAAAACGTTGCGAATACCTGTTAATATGTGGTCTGGAAAGTTAGATATCGAAAAGGTAGACGAAATTTTAAATAAAATGGGAAGCGCAGGTTGGGAACTTGTCTGTAAGGAAACACGCTCATCATCCGGATCCGACCTCTCTTTTTATTACACATTTAAACGTGAAATTTAAACCAAGCTAGTATGGCTGAACTTGTAAACTTATTGTTTCACCCACTTTCTAACGGAATCATGACCGTATTAACCGGTCTATCCTTATTGTATTGGGTTTTTACACTTATCTCTGGAGACGGAATAGATTTAGACGCATCCGGCGAAATTGGCGACTTCGATACAACTACTGAGGGTGACGTTGCCGAACCTGGATTTTTTTCTGAAGTATTAAATTTTATAAACATTGGTAAAGTTCCTATTATGGTTATCATTACACTTTTTAAATTTATAAGCTGGATTGTTACAATTGTAACCTCGTTAGTAATCGATATTTCGGCCTGGGGAACTAAATCGGTTTTAATTTTAATTCCAATTTTTATCTTAGTTTATTTCTCGATGCACTGGTTTACCAAACCTTTGGTTAAATTATATGCCAATATGGGATATCACGGCGACGAAGCTTTAGATTTTATTGGCCGAACCGGAATTTTAAAATCTACCATCGAAAACGATAAAATAGGTATGGCTCAAATTGTAATAAATAAAGATGTTATTAACCTAAATGTAAAAAGTAAGGACGGAAAACAAATTCCTTACGGATCAGAAATTATTGTTTTAGACGAAACAACAGATCAAAAAATATACCTAGTTTCAAAAAACTTAACTATCACAAACTTTTAATCAAACCCATTTAAAAACTATTTAATGAAAGCATTATTTACGCCTTTGTTCATCGATATTTCTGGTGTAACCGGATTTATACTACTAATTCTAGGCATTGTTGTATTTTTAATCGTAACCTTTTTTATCATACTAAGTATGTTCTACAAAAAAATTCCGCAAGGAAAAGCAATTGTCAGAACAGGTATTGGAGGCAGCAAAGTATCCTTTAATAAAGGAATGTACGTTGTGCCGGTTTTCCATAAAATGGAAATTATGGACATTTCTGTTAAAAAAATCGATATCGCTCGTATGGAAAATGATGGACTTATTTGTAAAGATAACATCCGTGCCGATATTAAAGTTGCCTTTTTTGTTCGCGTAAACAAATCGGTCGAAGATGTAATTAACGTAGCACAAAACTTAGGATGCGAACGCGCAAGCGATCCCGAAACATTGAAAAGTATTTTCGAAGCTAAATTTTCGGAAGCTTTAAAAACCGTAGGTAAAAAATTTGATTTTATCGAATTATACGAAGCTCGAAGAGAATTTAGAGACGAAATTTTAAATATTATTGGTACCGATTTAAATGGATATATTCTAGACGACTGTGCCATTGATTATTTGGAACAAACCGAACTAAAGTTTTTAAGTTCTGATAACATTCTAGACTCTGAAGGTATCAAAAAAATCACCGAATTAACTGCTGCTCAAAACATGAAAGCAAACTTAATTCGTCGTGAAGAAGAGAAAGTTATCACCAAACAAAATGTTGAAGCGCGCGAAGCAATTTTAGAATTAGAGCGTCAATTGGCCGAAAATGAAGAACGCCAACGTCGTGAAATTGATAATATTAAAGCTCGCGAAGAAGCCGAAATTATTAAAGTAAGAGAAGAAGAACGTTTAAAATCCGAAACTGTTCGTATCTCGACAGAAGAACAACTAGCGGTTCAAGAAGAAAATAAAATGCGTCAAATTATTATTGCCGAAAAAAATAAGCAACGTACAGACGCAATCGAAACAGAACGTGTAGAAAAAGACCGCGCTTTAGAGGCAACCGAAAGAGAACGTTTGGTGACACTTGCACAAATTGAAAAAGAACGCACTG
The DNA here is from genome assembly GCA_947631175.1 of uncultured Flavobacterium sp. Classification (GTDB taxonomy): domain Bacteria; phylum Bacteroidota; class Bacteroidia; order Flavobacteriales; family Flavobacteriaceae; genus Flavobacterium. The sequence goes on along the minus strand of CANRKI010000052.1, from coordinate 7,006 downwards.
TTGAAACCGAGAAAAAGAACATCCAAAATGTGATTAAAGAGCGCATTCAGTTAGAAAAAGGTGTGGTTGAAGAAACGCAGTCGGTTCGTGATATCGAGGTGTTCCGCGACGTTGAACGTAAAAAACAAGCTGGAGTTATCGCTGCATCTCAAGAAGCAGAAGAGCGTTTAATTGCAACTGTTAAAGCTGCAGAAGCTGCAAAAATTGCTGCTGAACAAGAAGCTGAGAAAAAAATAATTGATGCTGACGCAGATAAAAAAATCGCAGAACGCAAAGCTCAAGAATTATTAATTGATGCCGAAGCTAAAAAAGAAGCTTCGATTAAGGAAGCCGAAGCTCGTAAAATAATTGCCGAAGCTCAAGCAAAAGAAGAAGCTGCTATTGGTTTATCTGAAGCAGAAGTAATGATTGCTAAAGCAGAAGCAGAAGAAAAACAAGGAATTGTTGAAGCTACAGTTATTGAGCGCAAAGCAGATGCAATTAGAAAAGAAGGTTTAGCGCAAGCTGAAGTTGTTAAAGAAAAAGCTTTAGCCGAAGCAAAAGGAATTGAAGAAAAAGCTGCTGCAATGAAACAGCTTGACGGAGTTGGAAAAGATCACGAGGAGTTTAAACTTACTTTACAAAAAGAACGTGATATCGAGCTGGCTCACATCAACATACAAAAAGATGTTGCAATGGCACAATCACAAGTTTTATCAGAAGCACTTAAAACCGCTAAAATTGATATCGTTGGTGGCGAAACCATGTTCTTCGAAAACATTGTAAAACAAGTATCAAATGCAAAAGGATTCGATCATTTAATCAACAATTCTAAACATGCAACCGATATTAAAAACGCAGTAATCGGTCCGGATGGATCGGGAGATTTAGCCGAAAAAATTCGTGAATTATCAGATAAATACGGAATTACATCAAACGATATTAAAAACCTAACCGTTTCGGCTGCTTTATTAAAGTTACAAAATGCAGCAAGTGATAACGATACCGATTCTGGTTTTATCTCTAACTTAATTTCTATGGCTAAAAACTTAGGAGTTTCAGATAAAAAAATTCTTTAATATTTAATTTTTTGTAAATGAACCACGAAACAACGAATACAAACGCAGAAATTCTTGATTCTGGTGCTTACGAAATTATCAGAAAGCGTCTTCTTACTCAAAAAGAAGACCTTTCTTATAAATTACAACAACTCAATCAAGCACGTAAGGAAGTTTTTGATTCTAAAGCTTTTGTTTTAAAAGCCAATCAGCGCATCACAACCGAAAATAATTGTGTAGCTCGCGGGCTTACATCTATCGGCAATCTTACTATTTTAGGATATAATGTTCATTTGGGACTTCGAAACGATATTAAACTCGACGATGTATTTAGTATTTATTTATTCGAAAATGAACATTTTGAGCCACAAAACCTCGATTTAATTCAAAATCCTGACTTTGTTCGCGATTTCGAAAATCTATATAAATATTACAAAAATTCTTTCTTTTCTAGATTTAGTAAAACCGAGAATTATTTGTTCATGATTTTTCAAACCTCTCAAAACGTAAACGATATTAAAGCGTTTAAGTGGTTAATTAAAGATGGAAAATTAATTTATCAAGACGACCGATCGGTTCAAGAAGTAAAAGATCCAAACCAATTCGATTTTGTTTGGACAAAAACAAATTTAGAGGACAGACGTTTAGGAAAACACCCACATATTTCGATACTTGATAAAGTTTTTATCGAAGCCATTCATGGTGATATAACTTTTAAGATTGAAGATAATACTGATTCTGGAAAAGGAATTTATTCGGAAAAAGTTACCAATATTGACCAACAATTAGACGATGCCGAATATTTTTATGCCGATTTAGGAAACTTAATTGCTATTAAAATAAAACCGTATCAAGAAGATTTTAGAGCCTTTGTTTTTAATGTTCGTACAAAACAAGTTACTAATATTAGCGCGTTAAATGATGCTGCAATTTTGTTGCCAGATAACCAAGGCATTATTTTCTCTAACGGATATTATTTACAAAACGGAACGTATAAAGTTTTTGATTCCGAACTTGATAATGTAAATTTTTATAAAAGAGTTGCCTCACCAAATGGCGAAGATTTTCTTTACATTTTCAATCAAAAACAAACCAATACGTACATTTTATTTTCGTACAACATCATACAACAAGCGGTAGAAATTCCTATTTATTGCAACGGTGTTACTTTGTTTAAAAACGGAAATATGGTGTATTTTAAAACCGACGAAGCTGCAACGCGCCATCATCAGGTTCAAATTTGGGAAACACCTTATGTTCATCAATTAAAAGAAAATCCAGAACAAAAAAACAATCCTATTTATAAAGTTGGAAACAAACAAATTGTTCAGGCAATGGCCGAAGTGCAAGAGGTGATTCAACTTATAAACAAGGAAGATAGTTACGAAGGATTGTATGAAGATATTTTAAAAAAATCGAATGCAATTTTAGATAGTTATTTTTGGATCAATCAATCTGAGTTAGGACAACTTGGGCAACCTCTTTTACAAGTTAAAGAAATTGCCAACACCGCAATCGATGAGTTTGTAAAAGTACAAGCTTTACGCAAACACGCTCTAGATGTTTTACAAAACAACGAGCAAAAAGTAGCTAATTTACAATCAACAATTAATGCGAGTGTAAATGTAACTTTAGATCAGTTGGTTCAATTACTTTCGCAAACGCGCAAACAACAAGGCGAATTAATCGATTTAAAAAATGTAAAATATATTGATGTTGAGGCGTTAGAGGTTTTAAATCAAGAAGTTCAAAAATACAACCAAACTTTGTCCGAAAAAATCATCGCTTTTTTATTACAAGACGATGCGTTACAAACCTACGAAAACAAAGTTGCCAACCAACAGCAAATGGTCGAAGCTATTGTAAAAGCAATTGACGCAAAAGCTGTTGAACAAGAAAATACAAATATTTCTAATCAATTAGAGCTTTTAATTGATATTTTAAATAGTTTAAAGATTGATGATCCAACGCAAACAACTAAAATTGTTGAAAAAATTGCCGTTATATTTTCTTCTTTAAATCAAATTCGAGCGCAATTAACCCGAAAATTAGCCAATATTCGAAGTAAAGAAGCTGTTTCAGAATTTCATGCACAGTTAACTTTACTCGAACAATCGGTTGTAAATTATTTAGAGTTATCTACAACAGTTGAAAAATCGGATGAATATTACACCAAAATAATTGTTCAGCTCGAGGAATTAGAAAGTAAATTTTCGGATATTGATGATTTTGCACTTAAAATTTCGGATAAGCGAGATGAGGTAATTAAAGCCTTTCATTCGAAACGCGAACAAATTGTTGAGCAACTAAATAAACGAAGTACATCGGTCGAACAAATTGGATTACGTGTTTTAAAGAACATCGAAAATAAAGCCAAGACCTTCACCACGCGCGAAGATATTTTTAGTTTTTACGCTTCGGATTTAATGGTTGATAAAATTCGACAATTAACAGAAGAGTTGAAAAATTTACAAGATGTTTCTAAAGCCGAGAATCTAGAAAATCTTTTAAAAAAATCACAAGAAGATGCGTTGCGTATTTTACGCGATAAAACCGATTTATATTCGGGCGGCGATTCGATCATTACCTTAGGACAACATAAATTTACAGTAAATAAACAAGCTTTAAGTTTAACGTTGGTTCGTAAAGACCAACAATTTTTTTATCATTTAACCGGAACCAGTTTTTATCAAAAAATAAACGAAAACGAGTTCGAGAGCTTTAAATCCCTTTGGGATCAAAGTTTAGTTTCTGAAAACAACCAAGTTTATCGCGCCGAATATTTAGCGTATCAAACTTTTTTAGCGTTTTTAAATGATAAAGAGTTGGACGCTAAAAGTTACATAACTAAAACCTTAGAGCAACAATTTAGTGCTGGCTTTGTAAAAGGAGTTCACGATTACGATGCACTTTTAATTTACAACGCTTTACAAAATGTACATACCAAATTAAGTTTATTAACTTATCCGGTTATCGAACGTGCGTTAGCTCGTTTGTTTTGGAACGCAATTTCTGTTGATACGCAAACAAAAATACAAGCCTATATAACAACAACAGCTAAAGTTTTAGCTACGTTTCCAAAAAGCGCAAATCTAGAAAAAGTAATTACCCAAATCGAAACCGAGTTTTTAAATTGGGCTACAAACCAAGCGTTACCAAAGGTAAATACCCAAGTTTTAGCAAGCTATATTTTTAAAACTTTGTCGCAAAATAACAAATTTGTGTTTAGCGATCTGGCCAATCATGTAAAAGAAGAATTTATTAGAGCCTTAACAAATAAAGGTGTTTATAAAGATTTTCAGCATGATTTAACCGATTCGTATTTTTCGCAAACCGATAAGTTTTACATGGCTTTAAATTGGGTTACAGCTTTTTTAGAAGAACAAGAAAATTCGACCGAAATTGCTTACGAAGTTGCTGTGGATGTACTTTTTAATGACGAAACCGAAATTCTTTTTGGGAAACCAGAAATCGAAGTTAGCCAATTAAAAGGACATCACGCCGTATTAAATAACGGAGATTACGCCATAAATTATCACGATTTTATTTCTAAAATGACCGAGTTTTACAACGTAACTCAACCGTTATTTTTAGCGTTTCAAACCCGAAAAGAGGAGTTAATTAAAAATTACCAAGCACAATTAAAAATAAACGAATTCGAGGCAAAACCATTAACATCATTTGTTCGAAACAAATTAATAAATCAAGTTTATTTTAATTTAATCGGAAACAATTTAGCCAAACAGCTTGGTGCCGCTGGCGATGCCAAACGTACAGCTCGTATGGGAATGTTGCTTTTAATTTCGCCACCAGGTTACGGTAAAACCACTTTAATGGAATATTTGGCACAAACAATGGGCTTGCATTTTGTAAAAGTTAACGGCCCAACCATTGGCCACAACATCACATCTATCGATCCAATCGAGGCAAAAACTTCGGGCGAGCGCGAAGAGCTTAAAAAAATAAATTTAGCTTTCGAAATGGCAGATAACGTAATGTTGTATCTCGACGATATTCAGCATTTGAGTTCCGAGTTTTTACAAAAATTTATTTCTCTTGCCGACGGACAACGTAAAATAGACGGGATTTTTGAGGGGGAAAGCAAAACGTACGACCTACGTGGCAAACGATTTTGTATTGTTATGGCAGGAAATCCGTATACCGAAACGGGAGCAAAATTTCAAATTCCGGACATGTTAGCCAATCGTGCCGATGTGTATAATTTAGGTGACGTAATTGGCGATACCGAGCATTTATTTAATTTAAGTTTGATTGAAAATGCGGCGAACGACAATCCGCATCTCGAAAAAATTGCTAGTAAATCCTTTACCGATTTTTACGCTTTAATTAATTACGTCGAGAATAATTTAGAACAATTACCAAATCTTGAGGCAAATTATTTACCAATCGAGATTGAAAATTTTGTAGCTGTTTTACGACATGTTATTAAAGTTCGAAACCTAGTGGTTCAGGTAAACAAAAATTATATTTTAAGCGCGGCCATGCAAAACCAATATCGCACCGAGCCACCGTTTAAGTTACAAGGTTCGTACCGTAACATGAGTAAGTTGGTGGCGAGCGTGGTGCCTATGATGAACGATCAGGAGATTGATCAATTATTAATTTCGCATTACGAAGGCGAATCACAAACGTTAACTGCCGATACCGAATCGAATTTGCTTAAACTAAAAGAAATTGGAAATTATTTAACCCCAACCGAGCAGCAACGTTGGGAACAAATAAAAGCCATTTTTGCAAAAAACAACAAGCACGGAGGTTTGGACCAAAACGACAAAATGTTTGCTCAACTGTTAGAATTTAACGATAATTTGCAAGGCATTATTAACGCCATCAAAAACAAAAATTAATACCAAATCGGGAGTTTATACTTCCGATTTTCTTATTCTTTAGGGCGTTTCGCGGCTTTTAATGGCCGCGCCGCGCTTTACGCTATATCTTTTGTTCGTTCCTCACAAAAGGATGCCGCTGCACCCGCTAACGCGCTGCGCAAAAGGTTTAAATTTATTCGATTTAATTTTTTATATCCATTAATAGAGCATAAACTAAATTTAAGTTTGTAATTTAGATTGGTTGTCATGGCGCAGCGCGTTAGCGATTGTAGCTTTGTTTGAGCTCCTTTTTTATGGCGTGAAACGCAATTAAAAAGAGCGAGAGCGAAAAGCGCGACCGCCCATTAAAAGGCGGGAACGCCATATTTAATTTGTAGAATATTTAGCTAGATTTGTATAAATAAAGTTTAGAATGAGGTTGAGGTTAGTTTTATTTACTTTTTTGATATCTCCGTTTTTATTCGCACAAAAGGTAAAAGTGAAACATGGAGATTTAATTTTTCAGAATTTAACCTGTGGTGAAATGTGCGATGCTATTAATGCGGTTACTATTGGTTATGATCATATGAATTTTAATCATATGGGATTGGTGGTCGATGAAAATGGCGTTTTATTTGTGGTTGAAGCAATTGGTGATGCTGTTAAAAAAACGCGCTTACGCGATTTTATTCAATATACACGTTATGAAATGTACGTGGGACGTGTTAAAAAACAGTTCGAAAAGTTGCTGCCAACTGCAGTAGATTTTGCTTTGCAGCAGGTTGGAGTTCCGTACGATAACGATTTTATTTATAACAACAATAAGTATTATTGCTCGGAACTAATTTACGATGCTTTTTTGCATGCATATGGCAAACCATTTTTTACGCTTTATCCGATGACTTACAAGGAGCCTAATTCAAAAGATTTTTTTCCGGTTTGGGTAAAGCATTTTGAAAAGCAAGGAATCGAAATTCCAGAAGGATTGCCAGGTTGTAATCCTGCGGGAATGAGTTTGGATGATAAAATTAAAATTATAGGAAGTATAAATTAAAAACGCTCCAAATGGACTGCACCCAAAAGTTTGGACAGATTAAAAAATTAATTATTATAAAAATGAGTTCGATATTCTATCGGACT
>CANRKI010000051.1 GCA_947631175.1 uncultured Flavobacterium sp. | reverse complement strand
CGCTGCAGTAAAAGCAATAATTGCCTCTTCATAGTTACCCTCAGATAAATAGCGTACACCTAAATCGTATTGTTCCTGCCATGTCATTTGTGCACTTCTGCTACAGCCTGCCAAAACTAATATCGATACAAGTAAAAAAATTAGAATCCTTTTCAAAAGCAGTTCCAATTACTACTAAATCGGCACCATTATCGTAGGCTTGTTGTATTTGCGCATACGATTTAATTCCGCCACCAACAATAAGTGGCGTTGTGATAGCCTTGCTAACTGCATTTATAACCTGAATGGGTACAGCATGTAAAGCACCGCTTCCGGCTTCTAAATAAATTAATTTATTGCCCAACCAAGTTCCAGCTATTGCGGTATCAACAATTTGTTGTTCATTTTCTCGATTGATGGGTAATGTTTTACTAACACGTTGCACAGCAGTTTCTTTGCCTCCATCAACTAAAATATATCCGGTCGAGATAATTTCAATATCCGAACTACGTAATTTGCTTACCGATTTTACATGATGTTCAATCAAATAATCTGGATTTCGTCCAGAAATTAAACTTAAAAATAAAATACCATCTGCGTGCAAACTAATTTGTGATGGATCACCAGGAAATAAAATTATCGGTAAATTTAATTTCTTTTTTAATGCCACAATCAATTCATCGATAATATAATGCGTTACAATACTGCCGCCAATAAAAATATGGGTAGCAGGTGACTCGCTAATTTTTATTATTAAATGATCGAGAGTGTTTAAATTTACTTTATCTGGATCTATTAAAATTGCTAAAAGCTTTTTATTTTGTTGTTTTGCTTGTATTAACGATTGATACAACGCTTTATTTTTACTAGCATGAACTAAAGTGTAGTTTTCTATTTCTTTAAAATCAATATTAAATTTGGTTTCGTCCTGCTTCCAAAACAAAGTTGCCTCTGTTTTTTGTTCAATTAGTTCAAAACTCGAGACCATAATGTGATCTAAAAAACTAATACCAGGTTCATTCATTATCTTAAATATTGCCTCTTTAGCTCCCCAAATTGTAGTGTAAAGTCTTGTTTTTGTTGCTTCATCAAAGGGTTGGACAAATTCTTCCTTCGAAAATTTATTCGCAATGCGCAACACTTTTTCACGTCGTAATTCAATATCAATTCCAACCTCTTCGTCGCTAATTGCAATCACCGAAAAATCAAACGAATGAGTAATAGATATTTTTTTGCCATCAATTAAACTTGGTTTACCAGTTTGATCGTAAAGCAAATCGTGGTCCGTATATCCGCATAATTGCAGCAACATACGCACTGCTAAAAAGCCTTTTTGATGCGATTCGGATTTCATATTTTCCAATCTCGCCTTGCTTCTTTCATTTAAAACCACCTGCTGTTTTAAATTTTCTAACGTTTCTGTAATCTTCCAAATATAAATATCTGTATCAGAGGTAAAATTTATTTTTTTATAGAAAGCCATATATCTTTTTGTAAAACAAAGTTTTATAATTCATAAAATAATTTAAAGTTTACAAAAATTAAACGAAATAATGTAACTTTGTAAAAATTATGTTTATACAAATATACTATTAAATAGATGAGTACTAAAACAATACCTTATGTACCTTTCAAAGTTAAAGATATATCTTTAGCTGCTTGGGGAAGAAAAGAAATTGAATTAGCCGAAGCTGAGATGCCAGGTTTAATGGCTTTAAGAGCTGAATATAAAGACGAACAACCTTTAAAAGGAGCTCGTATTGCAGGATGTTTACACATGACAATCCAAACTGCAGTTTTAATTGAAACTTTAAAAGCTTTAGGAGCAGAGGTTACTTGGTCATCATGTAACATTTTCTCAACACAAGACCAAGCTGCAGCTGCAATTGCTGACGCAGGGATTCAAGTTTACGCTTGGAAAGGTTTAAATGAAGAAGAATTTGACTGGTGTATTGAGCAAACTTTATTCTTTGGCGAAGATCGTCAACCATTAAATATGATTTTAGATGATGGTGGAGATTTAACAAATATGGTTATCGACCGTTACCCAGAATTAGTTGCAGGTATCAAAGGATTATCTGAAGAAACAACTACTGGAGTTCACCGTTTATACGAGCGTGTTAAAGCAGGAACTTTACCAATGCCAGCTATTAATGTGAATGATTCGGTTACGAAATCGAAATTTGATAACAAATATGGTTGTAAAGAATCGGCAGTTGATGCTATCCGTCGTGGTACAGATTTAATGTTAGCAGGAAAAAGAGTTGTAGTTTGTGGATACGGTGACGTAGGTAAAGGTACAGCAGCTTCTTTCCGCGGAGCAGGTTCAATCGTTACAGTTACAGAAATTGATCCAATTTGTGCTTTACAAGCTGCAATGGACGGTTACGAAGTGAAAAGATTAGATACTGTTGTTGGAAATGCTGATATCATCATTACTACAACAGGTAATAAAGACATCGTAATTGGTCGTCATTTCGAACAAATGAAAGATAAAACGGTTGTATGTAACATTGGTCACTTTGATAACGAAATCGATATGGCTTGGTTAAACAAAAACCACGGTGCGTCTAAAATCGAAATCAAACCTCAGGTTGACAAATACAACATCAACGGTAAAGATATCATCATTTTAGCAGAAGGTCGTTTAGTAAATCTTGGAGTTGCAACAGGTCACCCATCTTTTGTAATGTCAAATTCATTTACAAACCAAACATTAGCACAAATTGAATTATGGAATAATTCTGCTAATTATGAAAATGATGTGTATATGTTACCTAAACATTTAGATGAAAAGGTTGCTGCTTTACACTTAGCTAAATTAGGTGTTGAATTAGAAACATTAACACAAGGACAAGCTGATTATATTGGTGTTACGGTTGAAGGACCATTTAAACCAGAATATTACAGATACTAATAATTTGTTGTAAAACATTTAAATATAGTAAATTAAAACCTTCTACTTTTTAGTAGAAGGTTTTTTTTAAAATAATTTTTTAGCTCACAAACATAAGTTCTGGACAAAATTTTAAGCATTTTTTTTATTTGAAAGAGAAATGGCTAAAGGAATATTAGATTGTAGGAGCAGTTTTGTTTCCTTCAACTATAAACATATTTCATATTTAAATGATGTAAAATATATTTCTGTGCAAAATGAACAGGACAACTATGGTGTTTTAAACGGAAAATTTGATACAATAATTTATTTACTGTACAAGTAAACTACTTAAAAGGAGTCTTTAACGAAAAGGCCTAGCCAAACGTTTCAATTAAGTATAAAGATTTAAATTTTTTTTCTTCTTCTTATAATGGATTTTTATATGAAACTGTTTCGGAAAGTTTGGAATAATAAACCAAAGGAAAATTTATCTCTTTTAAAGCGTCTTTAATTAATGGATGAAGAGAGTTTATTATTAAATCTTAATACAAAGAGCTTTACTATTATTTTAGAAAAATGGAGGTAGTTCTTTAAAAGGGATATAGGTATTTACTAGATAAAAACAAATAAAAAATTAGTTCAATTAACAGAGGATAATCGTATATTTAATGTAAATGAGAATTAAAGGCATAAAATTTTATTAATAAAATAATATTTAGTCTATATGTGCGTTATTATAGACAATAAACAATTTATAAAATGAAAAAACTAGTATTATCATTAGCAGCATGTGGTTTAATTTTCGCTACATCTTGCAAAAAAGAAACACAAACAGAAGTAACTACAGAAGGTGAAGTTGTAGAAACAGTTACATTAGAGCCATCTGATGATGTTCAAGCAGTTTATTCTCAAGCTGAGGCTGATTTTGAAAAAGCTAAAAAAGACTTAGAAGAAGCGAAAGCTAAAGGAGATAAAGAAGCTGAAAAATTAGCTCAAGAAGCTTATGACAAAGCAAATTCTGCTTGGGAAGATGTAAAGGCTAAAGCTAATGAAGTAGGTTCTGACGTTAAAGACGCAGCCGATAACGCTAAAGCAGAGATTAAAGATGCGGCTAAAGACGCAGGTAATGCTATTGACAACGCTGCAAAAGATGTGAAAGAAGGAGCTAAAGAAGCTAAAGAAGATGCCAAACAAGGAATCAATAATGCTTTAGAAAAAGCAAAAATCAAATAATTTATAAAAATTCTAAAAGAAATACTTTTAGGATTTTTTTTTATAAATATATTATTTAGTTTTTATTCAAAATAAAATATTTCTATTTTAAACCGAGCTATTAGCTCGGTTTTTCTATATTTATAACTAGCAAACAAATAAACAAACAAATTACTTCATAATGAAAATCAATTTTAATAATAAAACCGTTTTAGTTACTGGTGGAGCATCTGGTATCGGAAAAATAATGGTTAGAAAATCTTTAGAACGAAAAGTAAAAAGTGTAATCATTTGGGACTTTAATCAAGATGGAATGAATCAAGTCGCTAGAGAATTTTCAAATTTTAATATTCCAATTCATTTAATAAAAGTTGATTTATCGAACTCAGAAGATATTGAGCAGGCTATAATACAAACCAAACAACTTAATATTGAGGTGGATATGTTGTTTAATAATGCCGGAATTGTTGTTGGGAAAGAATTTGTGAACAATACTTTAAACGATATTGAACGTACCATGCAAATCAACACAACCGCTTTAATGCAAATTGCACGAGGCTTTTTACCACAAATGCTTTCTAATGATTTTGGAGTTATTTGCAATATTTCATCATTAGCTGGCTTAACATCTACACCAAAAATGGCTGTCTATTCAGCAAGTAAATGGGCCGTTTTAGGTTGGAGTGAAGGCTTACGAATTGAGATGAAACAAGCAAAGGCCAATGTTTTAATTAATGTTGTAACACCTTATTATATAAATACAGGGATGTTTGATGGAGTGAAATCAAAACTTCTTCCAATTTTAAATCCTGAAAAGGTAACCGAAAAAATTATTTCAAATATCGAGAAAGGTAAAAACAAAACATCAATGCCTTTGCCTAATTGGATTGTGAGACTTTGCCAAGCCATGTTGCCTCTAGGATTATACGACTTTGTAATGGGAGATATTTTTGGTATTTACGACACTATGGCCGATTTTAAAGGAAGAAAATAAGCTTTACTTTTATACTATGCTCTTAAATATAAAGATAAAAACGGAGGAATTGCAATTCCTCCGTTTTTGTGCTGTAATTTTTATGATTTAGTTTTTTTGGTTTTTAATATTTTGGTCTCAGTTACTTTATCTTCATTACTTTCTATTACATCATTTATTTTTAAAACATTTTCGGTGTTATTAAATTGTTTAAAACGTGATTCGTAATCTAACATTGTGGTTTCGCCTGTAGTTTTATTTGTTACGCTCGTGTTTTTGCGTGTAGCCATTAAAGTATATGAAAAACTAACGTTTGATTTTCCCTTGTTTAGTTCTACAACTTCAAAACCATTTGCTGTTTTATTAGTTACATAAACTCCATTACAATCGCCTTCTAACTGAACAAAAACTTTTAATGGATTTTGTTTATCTACTACAATATTACTAGCTAATATAGGATCAATATCAATTTTAGCCTTTCCATTAACCAATTTACCAACTCCAGAATCCTGAAAAGTATCTTGTGGCGCAGATACTGCAACCATAGCATGCTTTTTGTTTTTATGATTAATTATTGTTGCGTTACTCCCTTCTCCAATTACGTTGTAAAATGTAGGCTTAGGTAATGTATTATTATTACGGTATATATTATAAAAATTTGGTAATATTACTGTACAATATGAAACAGATCTGTCGTAGTGTGATGTATGCCCAAAAAAGGCAGCCCCCTGATTATCTATAAATTCACTATAGGCCCCAACAGAATTACCTTTTGCTCCTATACCTGCTTTTATATTTGTAGCTATCCATGATCTAACACCAACTGGTGTATCACCTGTTGCATTAAAATTACCTGCTATACCAGATGGACCTGTATAATATGAGGATATGCCACTACCTTGTGCAACAGAACTTTTTGCACGAATAGCTATGGCACCTGTAGCATCAATTGCAGAACCTCCGTTTGTACGTGTATTTACTGCTTTTATAACATCTGTAGCTTGTGATCCAAAAGCATATACAGCATGATTTGTCCCCGAAGTTTCAGCACGTAGAGCTACTCCGTTAGAGTTGTTTGTGGCACGAATAGCATCACTTAATCCATTGGAAATGCTTTTAATCCCTGCATAAGTATCTAAATTTGAAACAGTAGTTACTTGTATTGCAGAATAAGGGTTACTAACACTTTCATCGTCTACGTAATATCCTACACCTGTTGATGATGAAGGCATATTTGCTGAAATAGCTATATGGTCAGTATTAGTTATATTTACATTTAGTCCAGGCGTTCCGGCTGTACTAGAATTATTTATAATACTAACGGCTCCAGAATCCGCAACAATTATTCTTCCAGCTCCTGGCCCACCTTGATCATATGCTTGGTCCAATGTATTTTTCTCTGTATTTGTCGCTCCATGGATGGCAACCCATTTTGTGCCATCCCAATAATAAAAACCTTTGACTAAAGTGTTATTGGTATTAAACACCAGCGTTCCAATTTCGAGAGCATTAGTATTTGTGTTCGGATTTAGTACTGGTGTTGTTGCATTTAGTGAAGTTAAATGGATTCTTGGAATTAATATTCCAGCGTTATTAGATTCAATATCTAATGCTGCTTTTGGAGCATTGGTTCCAACACCAACTTGGGCATGAAGCTCTATTATAGATAAGAACAACATTGAAATAAGAATTACATTTTTTTTCATTGATAAAGAGTAATTTTATGAGTATTAAATTTTTGTTAAATTTATTATCTAATATATTGAATAACGAACCATATAATCAATGTATTATTGTTAAAAAACAGTGTTGTTTACCGAAAAACTTTGATTATTTTAAGTTATATTATCTGTTTTGATTTTTATTTTACATTTATTGTTTTTTTGATGTGTTTTATTACATGTTTTCACACGCAACCTTTTGTTGTATATTGCATCTATATAATATACGAGAACAATTATATTTAGGTAATAATCTGTTTTTTAAGGATATAAAAGTCCTTAATAACTTCGTACTTTAAAATTTAGGGTTAAGAAAAAAAACTGCCAGGGCTTCAAGGCAGTTTTTTTCATTTTTATACGCAACCATTTCATTTTTTTTGCATCTATATAATATACGAAAAGGTTAATTAGGTAATATCTTTTACTTAGAAACACATGTTTTTAGGTATATCGTACTTTAAAATTTAGGGTTAAGAAAAAAAACTGCCAGGGCTTCAAAAGGCAGTTTTTTTATTTTATAGCTTTTCTATTTTCTTCTCTTTTGGAATTTTCTTATTTTATTTTGTGTACTTTTTTTGATTTAGCCCCGGGTGTAGCGGCATCCTTTTGTGAGGAAACGAACAAAAGATATAGCGTAAAGCGGGAACGACGTGTATTTGATGTACTACGTTCACTGCTTTTAAAAAAATTACTACATTTGCGGGACTTAATTTAGAATTAAATATTTAAATATATGAAAGCATACGTTTTTCCTGGGCAAGGTGCTCAATTTACAGGAATGGGGAAGGATTTGTACGAAAACTCGGAAGTTGCAAAACAAATGTTTGAACAAGCTAACGAAATATTAGGATTTAGAATTACGGATATTATGTTTGAGGGTTCGGCAGAGGAGTTAAAAGAAACGAAAGTTACGCAACCTGCGGTTTTTTTACACTCGGTTATTGCGGCAAAAATTTATCCGGATTTTGCACCAGAAATGGTTGCAGGACATTCGTTAGGTGAATTTTCGGCATTGGTTGCTAATGGCGCTTTAAGTTTTGAGGATGGTTTAAAATTAGTTTCGCAACGTGCTATAGCTATGCAAAAAGCGTGTGAAATTACGCCAAGTACAATGGCAGCAGTTTTAAATTTAGCTGATGAAAAGGTTGAGGAGATTTGTGCAAGTATTGACGGTGTTGTTGTTGCTGCAAATTACAATTGTCCGGGACAGTTGGTTATTTCTGGGGAATACAATGCGGTTGAGTTGGCTTGTGAGAAAATGAAAGAAGCTGGAGCAAAGCGTGCTTTAATTTTGCCAGTTGGTGGTGCTTTTCACTCGCCAATGATGGAGCCTGCTCGTGAAGAGTTAGCTGCGGCAATTGAGGCTACAACTTTTAATACACCAATTTGTCCAGTTTACCAAAATGTTACGGCTAGTGCGGTTAGTGATGCGGCGGAGATTAAAAAGAATTTAATTATTCAATTAACTGCTCCTGTTAAATGGACACACTTTTGCCTGTACTACATGAGGCACAGGAGATATACGGTTATCTTCCGATCGAGGTTCAGCAAATGGTTGCTGATGGTGCTACTGAGTTTTTTGAGTTTGGTCCAGGTAAAGTTTTAGTTGGATTGATTAATAAAATTGATAAAGAAGTTGCTACCACTAAGGTAGATTAAATATAAAGGGAATGAGTTTTAACTTATTCCCTTTTTTTATAAAATAAAAAACCCACTATTGCTAGTGGGTTTTAATTTTTTCAAGATATATAAAGTCTTATGCTTCAAATGGTAAAATAGAAACGTAAGACTTGTTGTCTTTTTTCTTTTGGAATTTAACAACTCCATCAACTTTAGCATGTAAAGTATGATCTTTACCCATGTAAACATTTTCACCTGGGTTGTGCTTAGAACCTCTTTGTCTTACAATGATGTTCCCAGCAATGGCAGCTTGTCCACCATAAATCTTAACACCTAAACGTTTCGATTCTGATTCTCTACCATTCTTCGAACTACCGACACCTTTTTTGTGAGCCATGTTGTGTAAAATTAAATGTTAATACCTTCGATTACAATTTGTGTTAAAGCTTGACGGTGACCGTTTTTCTTTTGGTAACCTTTTCTTCTTTTCTTTTTGAAAACGATTACTTTAGTACCTTTTAAGTGCTTTAATACTTTTGCTCCTACAGAAGCTCCTTCTACAGCTGGGGCGCCTAAAGTGATTGTTCCGTTGTTGTCAACTAAAAGAACTTTGTCAAAAGTAACATTTGCTCCTTCTTCAACAGCTAAACGGTGAACAAAAACTTTTTGGTCTTTGCTTACTTTGAATTGTTGCCCTGCTATCTCTACGATTGCGTACATAACAATATTTTTTATTAAACTATTTTTAAGATTGCAAATATATGCTTTTTTATCATATAATCAAATACTTATCTGATTTTTTATTTATTAGATTTTTTTAAAAATTTATGTAACAAAAAAAATAATTCGCTACTAATAAAGTAACTTAAATTAAATTACTAGTTTTTATGAAAAAATCATTAATGGCTTTAAGTACTATTTTTTTAATGACAGCTTCGGCTTTTGCCCAAAAGGTTGCCTTTGAAGAATATGACTTAGATAACGGATTGCATGTTATTTTACATCAAGACAATTCAGCGCCAGTTGTAGTAACATCTGTAATGTATCACGTTGGTGCTAAAGACGAGAACCCTGAACGTACAGGTTTTGCTCATTTTTTTGAACATTTATTATTTGAAGGGACCAAAAATATTGGTCGTGGAGAATGGTTTAAAATTGTAACTGCAAATGGCGGTAACAATAATGCTAACACATCTGATGATAGAACGTATTACTATGAGGTTTTTCCATCAAATAATTTAGAGTTAGCTTTATGGATGGAGTCTGAAAGATTGTTACATCCTGTAATTAACCAAATAGGTGTTGATACACAAAATGAAGTTGTTAAAGAAGAGAAACGTTTACGTGTTGATAACCAACCATACGGAAACATCTTAACAGCTGTTAAAAAAGAAATGTTTAAAAACCACCCATACCGTTGGGCTCCAATTGGATCTATGGAACATTTAGATGCGGCTACTTTAGAGGAGTTTCAGGCATTTAATAAAAAATTCTATATCCCTAACAATGCTGTTTTAGTTGTTGCTGGTGATTTTGAGAAAGATCAAGCAAAGCAATGGATTAAAAAATATTTCGCAGAGATTAAAAAAGGTCCAGCAATTACAAGAGGTTCGTTTACAGAGGCTCCAATCACAACGCAAATTAATGCAACTTACGAGGATCCAAACGTACAATTACCAATGTTAGTGGCATCTTACAGAACACCATCAATGAAATCAAGAGACGCGCGCGTTTTAGACATGGTTTCAAGTTACTTATCAGACGGTAAAAGTTCGGTATTGTACAAAAAAATGGTAGATAAAAATAAAACGGCTTTACAAGTAGGTGCAATGAACTTTAGTCAAGAAGATCACGGATTATACTTAATTTTTGGTTTACCAATGACAGGAAAAACATCTGCTGATTTAATTAAAGAAATTGATGAAGAAATTGTTAAAGTTCAAACCGAGTTAATTTCAGAAAGAGATTTCCAAAAATTACAAAACATTTTTGAGAGCCGTTACGTAAGTAGCAACTCAAGTTTAGAAGGCGTTGCAGAAAACCTAGCTTCTTACTATTTACTTTATGGTGATGTAAATTTAATTAACGAAGAAATTAAAATTTACCAATCAATCACAAGAGAAGAGATTAGAGATGTTGCTAAAAAATATCTAAATACAAACCAACGATTAATTTTAGATTACGTTCCTGCAAAAGATAAAGCTCAAAAATAATTTTGAAATTAAGATAAAATGAAAAAATATATATTTTTAGCAGCCAGTTTAATTTTATGCTATACATCTGCTATTGCACAAGACAGAAGTATGCCAAAATCTGGACCTGCTCCAACGGTGAATATTGGTAAACCAACATCTTTCACTTTAAAAAATGGATTAAAAGTTTTAGTGGTAGAAAATAAAAAGTTACCACGCGTTTCATACAACTTAACAATTGATGCTGCACCTTATACTGAGGGAGCTAAAAAAGGAGTTTCTGATTTAGTAAGCGATATGTTAGGTAACGGAACTAAAAAAATATCAAAAGAAGCTTTTAACGAAGAAATCGACTTTTTAGGCGCTAACATTGGATTTAGTTCTAGTGGTGCATACGCTTCAGGATTATCTAAATACTCAGATCGAGTTTTAGAATTAATGGCTGATGGTGCTTTAAATCCTGTGTTTACACAACAGGAGTTAGATGATTCTAGAAATCGAATGATCGAAGCGTTAAAATCGAACGAAAAAAGTGTTTCTGCTATTGCCGGACGTGTTGAAAATGTTTTAGCATACGGTATCAATCACCCAAGTGGTGAATTCACTAGCGAAGAAACTTTAAAAAACGTTTCGTTAGAGGATGTTAAGCTAAACTACAACACTTATTTTGTACCAGGTAATGCTTACTTAGTAATTATTGGTGATGTAGATGCTAAGAAAATTAAAAAACAAGTTGAGAGAAACTTTAGTAGTTGGAAAAAAGCTTTAGCACCAAATGTTTCTTTCACAGAACCTACTAACGTTCAATACTCACAAATTAACTTTATTAATGTACCTCACGCGGTTCAATCAGAAATTAGTGTTGTAAATACTGTTAATTTAAAAATGACTGACAAAGAATTTTTTGCTGGTGTTTTAGCCAATCAAATTCTTGGTGGTGGAGGAGAAGGTCGTCTTTTCTTAAACTTACGTGAAGCTCACGGATGGACGTATGGTTCATACTCTTCATTAGGTGTTGGAAAATACACGCGTAAATTCCGCGCTTCTGCTTCTGTTCGAAATATGGTGACAGATAGTGCTGTAGTTGAAATTTTAAACGAAGTGAAAAAAATGCGTACGGATTTAGTTTCGGCTGAAGATTTAAAAAACGCAAAAGCTAAATATATTGGTAACTTCGTGATGGAAACTCAAAAACCAGGAACGATTGCACGTTATGCTTTAAACACTGAAACGAATAAATTACCTGCTGATTTTTATGAAAATTACATTAAAAACTTAAACGCAGTTACAGCTCAGGATATCAAGAATGTTGCAAATAAATATTTTATGCTTGATAACTTTAGAATTATAATTGCCGGAAAAGCCCAAGATGTATTACCAAATTTAGAGAAAACTGCGAAACAACATAAATTACCAATTTTTTATTTTGATAACTTTGGTAACAAAGTTGAAAAGCCTGAAGTTAATCGTGTGATTCCTGCAGACGTTACTGTAAACACTGTAATTACTGATTATTTAAATGCAATTGGTGGCGAGAAAAAATTAGCTGCTATAAAATCATTAATGACTGTTTCTTCAGGTACAATTCAAGGTACTCCGGTCGAGGCTATTGCTAAAGCTACGAATGATGGAAAAATTTCATCAGAAATGAAAGCAATGGGACAGACTATGATGAAACAAGTTTTTGACGGTTCTAAAGGAAAAATTTCGCAACAAGGTCAATCTATGGATATGCCAGAAGATATGATTAAAGAGTTAAAAGGGAAAGCTATTTTTGAAGAGTTAAATCTTGTGAAATCAGGTGCTAAATTAGCAACTCTTGAAACTTTAGATAACAAAGATGTGTACACAGTTACTTTAGGTTCTAAAACGTATTACTTTGATGTAGCTTCTAAATTAAAGGTTGCTGTAAAAACAGAAGTTGAACAAATGGGACAAAAAATGTCGCAAACTACAACTTTTGCAGATTACAAAGAAGTTAAAGGAATTAAAGTTCCGCATGAAACGGATATTGAATTAGCGCCTGGAATGTCATTAAAATTAATGACAACACAAGTTAAAATTAACGAAGGAGTTAACGCTAACGATTTTAAATTATAATTTTATTATAAAATGAAAAGACCACGCAAGTGGTCTTTTTTTTATTGCTTGATTTTAAGTACTTTTGTATAAATATTTTGAAAATAGACGTATGAAAAAATATATTTTTTTAGCATTTGCAACTTTAAGTTTAGTTGCCTGTAATGAAAAGACTGATGCCGAAACTGTAGTTGCAGAATCAGCAGAAGTTTCCGCAACAACTACAAATTTAGCGCAACCTAAAACTGAAATTGTTGCTGAGAATTTAGCTACTTCGGAATTTAAAATTGAAGGTATGACTTGCCAAATGGGTTGTGCAAACCTAATTCAGGATAAGTTACAAGCTTTAAACGGTGTAGCAAACGCAACGGTTAGTTTTGATGAGGCAAAGGCGACTGTTTCTTATGATAAAACAGTTTTAACAGAAGATGCTTTAAAAAATACGGTTAATACTATTGCAGACGGTAAACTTTACAAAGTTGTAGAATAGTAATTGTAGTTTAAAATTTATAAACCTCTAAAGAGTCAAGTGCTTTTTAGAGGTTTTTTTTTATAGAAATGATTTTGATACGAAATCATTTTTTTTTGATAGTTAGCTTTTAGCCCCGGTAGAGGCGATATCCTTGTTTGTAATGCAATGAAAAACAAGATAAAGCCGAAAACGGGTACATGGTTTATTTTGTGTACTATGTTTATTGCTCCCGAATAAAACAATTTTGAGCATGATCGTTCACAATTCCAATGGCTTGCAGGTATGCGTAAACGGTGGTGCTGCCCATAAATTTAAAGCCACGCTTTTTTAAATCCTTTGCAATTTGGTCCGATAGTGGCGTGATCACAAAGTAATTTTGTGGGGTAATATTTGTATTGTTTATGATTTGATTGTTGGTGAACGCCCACAAATATGTTGCGAATTTACCAAACTCGTGCTGAATTTTTGTGAACGCTTGTGCATTGGTTACCGCTGCTTTTATTTTGAGTTTGTTTTTTATGATTTCGTTATTTTGTTGTAATTCGTGTAATTTATTTTCGTTGTATTGTGCTATTTTTTGAACATTAAATTGATCAAATGCTTCTCTAAAATTCTCTCTTTTTTGCAAAATTGTAAACCAACTTAATCCAGCCTGAAAACTTTCGAGTAAAAGCATCTCAAACAAAAGCGCGTCGTCATACACAGGTTTTCCCCATTCGTTGTCGTGATATTTTATGTATATTGGGTTGTTGGAACACCAAAAACAGCGATTTTTATTCATTTAAATATTTTTTTATGATGAAATGTCCTGCATAAATTAATGGCGTAAGCGCGATGGCTAGCATGAGTTTAAAGCTATATCCTGTGGCTGCCATGTTGATATAGGTTTGGGTTGAAACTTTTCCGGTGAGCCAAAAGGCTATTCCTGATACAATAAAACTATCAAAAAGTTGTGATATAACGGTTGATCCTGTGCTACGTAACCAAATCATTTTTCCGTTTGTTTTTTTATTAAACCACGCAAAAAGTGTCGCATCTAAAAATTGTGAGAAGACGAATGCGATGATGCTTGCTATAATGATCCACATGCTTTGTCCAAAAACTTCGATAAATGCTTTGTCTGAAACGGCCGAAAAATTACTTGCTGGTATTGCCATTGCACCAAAAAGTAATATAAAACAATAAATAATTAGTGCGGTGGTGAGTAAGGTTAATTTTTTTACTCCCGATTTACCGAAATATTCGTTAATTAAATCTGTGACCACAAAAACGATTGGCCATGGCAAAATACCAACGCTTAAAATAAAAGGTCCTATATTTATTAATTTGCCACCAATTAGTTCTGCTACGATTGCATTTGTAATAAAAATACCACCTAAAATAGCAAATACAATTTGTTTTTTTGTGAGTTTCATGGTTGTAAATTTAGCAAAAAAAAAATCCCAAACCTAAGTTTGGGATTTTTAGAAAGTATGTTTAGAAAAGATTATCCTAAAGTAACGCGTTTGAATCCTACAATTTCAGTATTGAAAGAAGCAACGTAATCCGCTACTTTTTTAGACTCATCTTTAATGAAGTTTTGGTCTAATAACGCTTTTTCTTGATCTAACGTAGTGTTGTCAGAAATGAAACGAGCGATTTTACCTGGAATAATTTTGTCCCAAATTTGTTCTGGTTTTCCTTCAGCTTTTAATTCAGCTTTAGCATCTTCTTCAGCTTTAGCTAAAACTTCAGGAGTAATTTGAGAGTAAGAAATGTATTGAGGTACATTTTTTAAAGTTTTTCCTAAACGAGCGAACTCTTCATTATCTTTTTCGATAACAGCGATACGAGCAGCAGTTTCAGAAGCTACAAATGCAGGATCAAAATCTTTGTAAGATAACGTATCAGCACCCATAGAAGCAACTTGCATAGAAACGTCTTTAGTTAAAACTTCAGCGTTATTAACAGCAGAAGCGATAGCAGTTAAAGCAGCAATTTTGTTAACGTGAACGTAAGCACCAACGAAAGCACCTTCTAAAATTTCGAAACCACCGATTTCGATTTTTTCACCAATAACACCAGTTTGCTCAACTAATTTTTCAGCAACAGTCATTGTATCATTGTAAGCAGAAGCTAAGAAGTCTTCTTTAGTGTTAAAGTTGATCGCTTTTTCAACTAATTCTTTAGCTAAAGCAACGAAAGCTTCGTTTTTACCTACGAAGTCAGTCTCACAGTTTAAAGTGATGATTGCTCCTTTAGTATTGTCAGCGTTAACGAAAGCAACAGCTGCTCCTTCAGATGAATCACGATCCGAACGGTTAGCCGCAACTTTTTGTCCTTTTTCGCGTAAGATTTGGATTGCTTTATCGAAATCTCCTTCAGCTTCTACTAAAGCTTTTTTACAGTCCATCATTCCGGCACCTGTAGTTTGTCTTAATTTATTTACGTCTGCAGCAGTGATATTTGCCATTGTATATAAAATTTAAATAGTTATCTAATTTTGATTAAAAAAAGCCGTTAGAGAGAACTTGATTTAGTACTCTGCTAACGACTTTATCTTTTTTGATATTATTCTTGAGTTGCAGCAGTTTCTTTTGCTGGAGCTGGTTGATCTTCTTTTTCAGATTTTCTATCAGCTAAACCTTCGGCAATTGAACCTGTAACTAAAGATAAAACTTTTTCGATCGATTTAGAAGCATCGTCGTTTGCAGGAATTACGAAATCAACTTCACGAGGATCAGAGTTCGTATCTACCATTGCAAATACAGGAATGTTTAATTTTTGAGCTTCTTTTACTGCGATATGTTCAGCTTTAATGTCTACAATAAACAACGCTGCTGGTAATCTAGTCATGTCCGCGATAGAACCTAAGTTTTTCTCTAACTTAGCTCTTAAACGGTCAACTTGTAAACGTTCTTTCTTAGATAAAGTATTGAAAGTACCATCTTTCTTCATTTTATCGATAGATGCCATCTTTTTGATAGCTTTACGGATAGTTACGAAGTTAGTTAACATACCACCTGGCCATCTTTCAGTGATGTAAGGCATGTTTACAGCTGCTGCTTTTTCAGCAACGATGTCTTTCGCTTGTTTTTTAGTCGCAACGAATAAAACTTTACGACCTGATGCAGAAATCTTTTTTAAAGCTTCGTTAGCTTCTTCGATTTTAGCTGCAGTTTTATATAAATTAATAATGTGGATTCCATTACGCTCCATGTAGATGTAAGGCGCCATGTTAGGATTCCACTTTCTAGTCATGTGTCCAAAATGAACACCTGCTTCTAGTAATTCTTTAACTTCTACTTTGTTTGCCATTTTTGTGAATAGTTTACGTTCTTGATGATTAGCAATGGATAAGTAGCGAGGAATAATTCGGTCTTAACCATTTAGATGCTAAACTACCTCCTGCCTCAACAGGCGAGCAACAAAAACTTAGATTTTTTAATAATAAATAAATATTAACGTTTAGAGAATTGGAATCTCTTACGAGCTTTCTTCTGACCGAATTTTTTACGCTCAACCATACGAGGGTCACGAGTTAATAAACCTTCTGGTTTTAAGATTACTCTGTTCTCAGCATCAACTTCACACATTGCTCTAGCAATAGCCATACGAACTGCTTCAGCTTGTCCAGTTGTTCCTCCACCATAAACATTTACTTTTACGTCAAAGTTAGCAGCATTTTCAGTCATAGCTAAAGGTTGCATAACTTTGTATTGTAAAGTTGCAGTTGGGAAATATACTGCGAATTCTTTTTTGTTTACTGTAATGTTTCCTGTTCCTTTAGAAACATAAACACGTGCTACAGCAGTTTTTCTTCTACCGATTTTGTGAATTACTTC
>CANRKI010000050.1 GCA_947631175.1 uncultured Flavobacterium sp. | reverse complement strand
TTTGATAAGCCGCAATTAGGTAAAAGTGGACCAACTTGCGGTTGTACTTCAGCTTCTAGTTTTGGACATACAGGCTTTACAGGAACCATGACTTGGGTTGATCCGGAGTACGATTTGGTTTATGTTTTTTTATCAAACCGAACTTATCCAAATGCAGAAGATAATAAATTATCTAAAGCAAATGTTCGTGAAGATATTCAGCAAATAATTTATGAATCGATAAAAAAATAAATTACCTTTAAAAAGCTAAAAAAAACGAATCATTAACAAGATTTAATTGCCCAAAATAAATATGAAAATAGCAATTGTTTGTTATCCAACCTTCGGTGGAAGTGGAGTTGTTGCAACCGAATTAGGTTTAGAATTAGCTAAACGTGGTCATGAAGTACATTTTATAACGTATCGTCAACCGGTTCGTTTGGCTTTGTTAAATCCGAATATTTTTTATCACGAAGTAAACGTACCCGAATATCCGTTGTTTCATTACCAACCTTATGAATTGGCTTTGTCAAGTAAATTGGTTGATACTGTAAAGCTTTACAATATTGAAATTTTACATGTACATTATGCCATTCCTCATGCTTTTGCTGGTTATATGGCAAAGCAAATGTTGAAAGAACAAGGGATTGATTTGCCTATGGTTACAACTTTGCACGGTACCGATATTACTTTGGTAGGAAATCATCCGTTTTATAAAACAGCAGTAAGTTTTAGTATTAATAATTCTGATTATGTTACATCGGTTTCAGAAGATTTAAAAAAATCTACCTATGAATTGTTTGATACTAAAAAAGAAATTACGGTAATTCCTAATTTTATAGAAGACAAATCAGATGTTATTGAACATAAATGTCGCCGTAATTTAGTTGCAGATCCTGAAGAACGTGTGATAACTCACATCAGTAATTTTAGAAAAGTCAAACGTATTCAGGATATCATTAAGATATTTTACGGTATTCAAAAAGAAATTCCTTCTAAGTTAATGATGATTGGTGATGGACCAGAAAAAGCCGATGCCGAATTATTAGCGCAAAAATTAGGCATCTATGATAAAATTATTTTCTTCGGAAATTCAAATGAAGTAGATAGTATTTTAAAATATTCTGATTTGTTTTTACTTCCTTCAAAAACAGAAAGTTTCGGATTAGCAGCTTTAGAAGCAATGGCTTGTTCAGTTCCTGTGATTTCGTCCAACGCAGGTGGTTTGCCCGAAGTAAACGTCCAAGGAGTAACGGGCTTTTTAAGTGATGTTGGAGATGTCGATGATATGATTGCTAATTCGATTAAAATTTTACAAGACGATGCCATTTTACAACAGTTTAAACAGAACGCTTTAAATCATTCTAAAGATTTTAGTGTAGATAAAATTGTTCCAATGTACGAAGCGATTTATTTTAAAGCTTTGAATAAAAAAACTTTGGTTTAATTAAAAAGATTGTATTAATAAAAAAAGGAAGTGATTTGTTACACTTCCTTTTTTTGCTTAAGAGGTAGGTTAAGCTCCATTTTGAAAACGAATTGTTTTCTTAGTCATAACTTTTTTTATAAAATGAATTTAAATGATTCATTTTTATAAGAACAAATTTATGATGCTTTTTTAAATTTAATATCACTGATTTTGGCTATATTTCATGAAATTGTATTATAGTCTGTCACAAATGGTTAGACTTAAGGTGTTTATTAAATCTAATTTAGAATCAACTGTAAGCTTTTTAAAATTTCTTTCTTTTCTTTTTTGGTTTTAGATGTTTCAATAAAATCCATACGTTCAAATTCTAATTGACTTTTTTCGTTTTTTAGATAATCAAAATATTTTTCCATTTCTGGACTTGCTTTAAAATAAACTTCTACAATTTTAGGGTATGTATCTGTTGCTTTGTACACTAATTTATTACAGTTTAAGGATCTCAAAACAGGAAGTATGTTTTTTGATTTACCTGAATTTGTTAATCTGATTTTATAATACTCATCAGGTAATTTTTCGCCATATCTATAATAAACACCTAATAAAAATGAATATAATTTAGGTTCACTATCTAATGCTTCTACTTTTATATTTCCAGTTTCATCATAGTAGCTTGTATTTAAACGTTGAGCTAATTTTGTTTGATATAGTTCAAAATTCCCGTTTTCTGTTTGTTTAAGTTCTGTATCGAGCTTGTAATTATTTTTTGTAAAAAATTGAATATAATTTACAATTGATTTTTCTTGTTTTTTATAGTTGTCAATTTGATTTTCTTTATCAACTGCATAAAACCGATTAATTTCTTCACTAAAAGTTCCTAACAACAGCGCGTCTGGATTAATGATAACTTTGAAATTATTTAGATCAAAATTTTGTTGGGCGTAAGTTGTATGTAAAAAAAATAAAAAATAAATAAGATGTTTTATTTTTTTTAATTTATTGAATTTTAGATTTTTATTAATTGTTTGTAAGACTTTTACTTTCATATTTAAGATTTAAATCAATTTAAAAAAAGACTGGTTTCCAAAATAATATTTATTAATGTGTGGTTGATTTTGAAAAGACATTGATAATTACAACCCCTAAGACAATTAAGAACAAACCTATTAAAGCTGGTATATCTAAAGTTTGTTTAAATATAAAATATCCAATTGCCGATATTAAAACAATTCCTACCCCAGACCAAATAGCGTATGCAATACCAATTGGAATTCCTTTTAAAGCATGCGATAGTAAATAAAATGAGGCCATCATACTAACAATAAAAACAAGTGTGGGTAGTGGTTTAGTAAATTGTTCTGTTTTTTTTAAAAATGAAGTCGCTAACGTTTCGCATAAAATAGCACTCGCTAAAAAAAAATAATTTTTCATTATAGCTTTTTGATATTAAGATATAATACAAATATCGTTTTTTTTTATTAGATCTATTTTGTCTTTTTTTTTAATTTATATCCATTAAAATATTTATATTTACATGGTTTAAGTGTTAAATTAAATTAAATGAGTTAATATTTTATGTTAAAATTTATAAAATACAACTTAGTTTTTTTTTCTTTTTTTTCAATCATGGTTTGTGCGTGCTCAAGATAATTTAACTAAAATTGAAAAAGAATATCAATCTAAAAAAATTAATGATCCTAGTTATTATGAAATAACAGCAAAATATGCTCAATTATTATTAGTTAATAATAAGGTTTCAGATTCGTTTCGATTACTCGAAAAAAATATAAACTTAGCTGCTGCGAAAAAGGACATAGATCACGTATCATTTTTATATGCAGTAATGGCCATGCAGTATTTTGTTATTGCAGATATTCCCTCTAGTGATCGATATTACGAATTGTCTAAAAAAAATTATAAATCAATTAAGAGTAACAGAGTTCTAGGGTCAATTTATTACACAGGTGGTTGGTTAAGTATTAGAAAAAATGATAAAATAGAGGCAGTTAATTATTTTTTAAAATCGGTTAATCATTACGAAAAAGAAAAAAAAACAAAACCAATTTATCGAAATTTGGCTGTAATATATAACGAATTAGCTAGTTTATATGGAGATTGGAGTGATTTAGAATTTCAAGAAAAATATGCTCAAAAATCATTGAATTATGCTCTTTTACAAGATGATAAGCAAGTACATTTTTTAGCTTACATGATGATGGGACATGTTTATTCCGAAAAGTTAAAAATTGAATTAAATACTGAAGAATTAAAAGATACAACGGAAATGTATTATTTAAAAGCTTACGATATTTTTAATTCCAACAACTTAATTTACAAATCAGATTTAAGTTATGTTACCTTAAATATATCAAAGCTTTATTTAAAGTATTATCCAGATTCATATAACTCTAAAGCACTTAAATTCGCTACTATTTCCAATCAAATTGCTGTCGAACATGAAGCCCCAAATCTAATTGCCTCTACGTTAATTGTTTTGGCAGAGTTAAAGCTTAAAGAAAATAAAGTTAATGATGCTCAAAGCTTATTTATACAAGCTCTAAAATCAAGCGATTCTAGCTTAAAAAAAGAACTAACGATTGATTTAGAAGTCTTCGAAAATTTAGCTAAAATTGAACAAAATAAGGGGAATTATTTCAATGCCAATTATTACTTAAATAAATATATAGATACGTATCGTACGCATTATGATTCTAAAAAAATAAACGAAAGTAGAAGGATGATATCTGAATTCGAAAAAAAAATTCAACTTCAAGAATTCGAAAACTTACAACTTTTAGCACATCAAAAGGATCAAAGAATTCTTTTACTTAACGCTTTAGCAAAGCAAAAAGAGCAAGAGTTTAATAACTTAAAACTGCTTCAAGAAAATCAGAATAAACAGCTTGAAGTTGCACAACTCGCAACCGATAGTAAACTTAGAGAACTAGAATTTAGCAAATTTGAAGCGCAGGTAAAAAGTAAAGATTTATTAAATTATCAAGAAAAATTAAAATATAAAGATGAAGTTAATAGATATTATGCTTTAATAATTATAAGTGTTCTTTTAATTTTGCTATTGACACTTTTTTTATTGAGACAGCGAACCAAGCGTATGCAGCAAAAAGAAATTCTGTATCATTTGGCAATGAGTCAAGAAAGGCATCGTAATAAAATTTCGATTTTAACAGCTTTGTTAGAAGGTCAAGAAAAAGAAAGAGCTCGTTTGGCAAGAGATTTGCATGATAGTTTGGGTGGACTTTTATCAGCAACCAAACTGCAGTTGTCTGATTTTAATAGTAAAATTCCAGAACACGAAAAATCTGAAGTAGAAAATATCATCACGCATATTGATTATGCAGTGAGTAAACTTCGTAAAATTTCACACAATTTAATGCCTGATTTGCTTATAAAATTTGGACTAGAAATTGCCTTAAAAGAATTTGCCGAACGTATGCAAAATGAGCAACTTCAAATTCACACACAGTTTTTAAACTACGAAACCAAACTGTCTAAAGACAAAGAATTATTTGTGTACCGCATTGTACAAGAATTGGTTTCAAATGCTATAAAACACGCAAATGCAAGCCAAATTTTAATTCAATTTTCTGAAGATAAAGAATCATATCATGTTACGGTTGAAGACGACGGTAAAGGTTTCGATTTTAAAAGTGATTTTGAAGATTCAGCAGGTATTTTAAATATTCAATCTCGAATTGAGTTTTTAAAAGGATCTGTGGATTTTCATTCCGTAATTGATCAAGGTTCAAGTATTGAGTTTAATTTTCCTAAAGATTTAAAAATATGATTAAAGTAGCAATAGCAGACGACCATCCATTATTATTAGAAGGATTAAAAGATATTTTAATAAAAAATAAAAATATAGATGTAGTAGCCTTCTTTAATTGTGCTAATCAACTCGTTTCAGAAATACATACATTTAACATTGATGTCCTTCTTTTAGATATTAATTTAGGAGATGCAAACAGTATTGAAATAATCAAAACCATTAAAAATAAGTCTCCAGAAATGGATATTATTATGTTAAGTGTTCATAATGAATTACCCGTTATAAACAGTGCTATTTCACAAGGTGCAAAAGGATACATTCAAAAAAATGCTTCTGTTGAAGAAATTTTTTTAGGTATTGAAAAAGTTTTTAATAAAGAGACTTATTATTGTAAACAAACGATAAATGTTTTAAAAAATAACGATCATTCTAAACTAAATACCATTCCTAAATTAACACGACGCGAAAAAGAAATACTATGTGAAGCAGCTTTAGGATTAACAACCAATCAAATTGCTGATAAATTGTTTATCAGTCATCATACGGTTGAAAGCCATCGAAAAAATTTAATAGAGAAATTTCAAACCAACAATTTAAGCTCTGCAATAAAATTAGCTTTTGAATACGGTATTATTGTAAATTAAATTCAAATGAACTTTATTTATATAAGTTAATAAGTCGAGAAGTGCTTATACATTTAGATTTTTTATTATTGATTTTGACAGTTTTGTAATGCATTATAAATTGTAAAATAGAATCTGTAAAATGCTTAATATGCGTTTTGTTTCCTTGTTTTTTTAAATGAGATAAGAATTTAACTTATTTTTAAAATTAAAACTTTGTTGTTTTTTCCTATACTTTTTTTATATTATTTAAAAGCAAGTGATTTAGAATGTTTTTTTTGTTTTTTGTAAGATATAATTTAAAAAAAACACATTTTTATTTTAGTGTACTTACAATTTGCTAAAAAGTTTTATATTGCTACAACCAAATGGTACGAAACTTTGTGCTTGATAAAAGGTGTTAAGTTTCGTAAAAAAAATTCACTAAATGAAAATAGGAATAACTTTCAGTGCATTCGATTTATTGCACGCAGGACATATAAAAATGCTAGAAGACGCGAAACGTCAATGCGATTATTTAATTTGCGGTTTACAAACCGATCCTACTTTAGATCGTCCCGAAAAAAATAAACCAGCACAAACTGTTGTTGAACGGTACATACAGTTATCGGGTTGTAAACACGTCGATCAAATAGTACCTTATGCAACCGAACAAGATTTAGAAGATATTTTAAAATCTTTTAAAATTGATGTGCGTATTTTAGGAATTGAATACCAAGATAAAAACTTTACAGGACGTAAATATTGTGAAGAAAAAGGAATTGAGTTGTATTACAATACACGCGATCACCGTTTTTCAAGTTCAGGTTTACGTAAAACTGTTGCAGAAAAAGAGTTGTTAAAAAAAGTCATTTAATATGCAAAAGATAATAGTCACTGGCGGATTAGGATATATTGGTTCTCATACCGTTGTGTTGTTACAACAAGCCGGATTTCAGGTTTCGATAATTGACGATCTATCAAATTCAAGTATTGAAGTATTAGATAAAATTAAAAAAATATCAGGAGTGAAACCTGATTTTTTTTTAGTCGATTTACAAGATAAAAAACAATTAGATACTGTGTTTAGCACCCATCAATTCGATGGTGTTATTCATTTTGCAGCATTCAAGGCAGTTGGAGAATCTGTTGAAAAACCTTTACTTTATTATCGAAATAACCTTATAGGCTTAATCAATATTTTAGAAGCAATGCAAGAAAATAAAGTGCAAAATTTTATTTTCTCATCATCATGTACGGTTTATGGTCAAGCCGATTATATGCCAATAAATGAAAATACCCCATTAAAACAACCCCAATCTCCGTATGGTAAAACAAAAGCGATGGGAGAAGATATTATTGCAGATTTTGCTAAAGTTTCCAATACAAAAGCAATTTCTCTGCGCTATTTCAATCCGGTTGGTGCTCACCCAAGTGGTTTAATAGGAGAAATTCCTAATGGAATTCCAAATAATCTTTTACCTTACATTACGCAAACAGCTTCTGGTTTACGAAGCGAATTAGCGGTTTTTGGAAACGATTATGAAATCAGAGACGGTACGGCTATTCGCGATTATATAGATGTAAACGATTTAGCAGAAGCTCATGTTTTAGCCCTTCAGTATCTTTTAAAAAGAGATAATACACCGGCTATTTCGTTTTTTAATTTAGGATCGGGTACGGGATCAACAGTTTTAGAAATTGTGCAAACCTTTGAAAAAGCGAATAATTTAAAAATTCCGTTTGCAATTTGTGAACGTAGATCTGGCGATATTCAAGAAGCCTATGCAGATTATTCAAAAGCCAAAGACGTTTTAGGCTGGATACCTAAAACCAATCTCGAAACATCCATGCAAACGGCTTGGAACTTTCAAAAAAATATATAACCATAAACCTAGGTTTACTTTACTAAACAATCTAAATAAAAAAACGTTCGTGAGTTTTTAATTTAGATTCTTTTCTTGTTTAAAAAAAGAAATTGTTAATTTGTGAAATAAAAATCCAAAGGAATGAATCAGTTTAAAATAGCAATAATTGGATTAGGATATGTAGGTTTACCTTTAGCCACTTTATTTGCTTCAAAATACCAAGTTGTAGGTTTTGATATCAATCAAAAACGTGTAGATGAACTTAGGAATGGAAACGATTTTACATTAGAAGTTTCTAATCATAAATTAAACGACGTTTTAGTTAATGAGCTTCCTTTTAATACAAAAGAAACAGGTTTGTATTGTACTACAAACCCTACCGATTTAAAAAAAGCAAATATCTTTATTGTTACTGTTCCAACTCCTGTCGATAAAAACAACAGACCCAACCTAACTCCATTATTTAAGGCCTCTGAAACGATTGGTTCAGTTTTAAAAAAAGGTGATATTGTAATTTATGAATCTACAGTTTATCCTGGAGTAACAGAAGAAGAATGCATTCCTGTTTTAGAAAAAACTTCTGGATTAAAATTTAACACCGATTTTTTTGCAGGCTATTCTCCCGAACGTATTAATCCAGGTGATAAAAAAAACACGGTTGATAAAATATTGAAAGTAACTTCAGGATCTACACCAGAAATCGGACAGCTAATCAATAAATTATATCAATCCATTATTACAGCCGGAACGCATTTAGCACCAAGTATTAAAGTAGCTGAAGCCGCTAAGGTTATCGAAAATTCCCAACGCGATATTAATATTGCTTTTGTGAATGAATTAGCTAAAATATTTTCTTTAATGGATATCGATACCCAAGATGTTTTAGATGCTGCTGGTACCAAATGGAATTTCTTACCTTTTAAGCCCGGTTTAGTAGGTGGGCATTGTATTGGGGTTGATCCGTTTTATTTAGCACAAAAAGCTCAAGAAATAGGGTATTATTCCGAGTTGATTTTAGCAGCCCGAAGATTAAATGATTCAATGGGCACTTTTGTTGCTTCGCAGGTTATTAAACTAATGATAAAAAAAGATTTAAAAATTAAAGGTGCAGAAGTTCTTCATTTAGGAATCACATTTAAAGAAAATTGTCCCGATATTCGAAATTCAAAAGCGGTTGATGTAATTAACGCGTTAAGCGAATATGGTTTAAACGTTACCATTGTAGATCCTTGGGCAAAACCTTCCGAAGTTGAACAACAATATAAATTAACCAGTTATTCACAGTTTTTAGAACATAAAAAATTCGACGCCATCATTTTAACGGTCGCTCATAATGAATTTTTAAATATAAATTTTAAAGAATACTTAAATCAAGGCGGAATTATTTACGATGTAAAAAGTATTTTGCCAAAAAATATAATTAATAAACGCTTGTAATGAAAACAATTTTAATCACCGGAGGGGCAGGATTTATCGGCTCTCATGTTGTTCGCGAATTTGTATTAAAATATCCAACATATAAAATCATCAATTTAGATGCTTTAACCTATGCCGGAAATCTTGAGAATTTAAAAGATATAGAACATAAACCCAATTATCAGTTCGTTAAAGCTGATATTGTTGATGCCAAACAAATCTTATCCATTTTTGAAGAACATCAACCTGATGGAATTATTCACTTGGCAGCCGAATCGCACGTTGATCGTTCGATTACAAATCCATTAGATTTTGTAATGACTAATGTAATCGGAACAGTTAATTTATTAAATGCAGCGAAACATATTTGGAATCATAATTTCGAAGGCAAACGTTTTCATCATGTTTCTACAGACGAAGTTTACGGAACTTTAGGAAGCGAAGGTTTCTTTACAGAAGAAACTTCTTACGATCCGCATTCACCATATTCTGCATCAAAAGCATCTTCTGATCATTTTGTAAGAGCCTATGCCGATACGTACGGATTGCCAGTTGTTATCACAAATTGTTCTAATAATTACGGTCCAAATCATTTCCCTGAAAAGTTAATTCCATTATGTATTCATAATATATTAAACGAAAAACCTTTACCAATTTACGGTGATGGAAAATACACGCGCGATTGGTTGTTTGTCATCGACCATGCAAAGGCGATTGATTTAGTTTTCCATCAAGGAATCGACGGAGAAGCTTATAATGTAGGCGGATTCAACGAATGGCAAAATATCGATTTAGTGAAGGAATTATGCAAACAAATGGATGAAAAGTTAAGAAGACCGGCTGGAACTTCAGAGCAATTGATCACATTTGTAAAAGATCGTCCAGGGCACGATTTACGTTATGCAATTGATGCCACAAAAATCAATGAAAAATTAGGTTGGAAACCATCCGTAACTTTTGAACAAGGATTATCTAAAACAATCGATTGGTTTTTGTCTAATCAAGCATGGTTAGATAATGTAACATCAGGAGATTATCAAAAATATTACGAAGAACAGTATAAATAGATCGTAGGTGATTAAGTAGATAAAGTTTATAATGTGATATAGTTATAAAGTTCATTTCTCTATATAAACCTTATTAATTTTTATTTAATCTTACATTTTGTTGATTGTCAATCAATCATTTAAATTTCAAAAACATGTCTAATCATAAAGAATTAAAAGTATAGCAAGAATCGATGGATTTGGTAGTTTCGGTTTACGAAGCTGTAAAAACTTTTCCTAAAGAGGAACTTTACGGATTGACAAGTCAAATGAAAAGAAGTGCAGTTTCTATTCCAAGTAATATTGCAGAAGGAGCTGGTCGACAAAGTCAAACCGAGTTTATACGGTTTCTTTATATTGCGTTAGGTTCAGCAAGTGAACTTGAAACACAATTGGAAATAGCTTTTCGATTAGGGTTTATAGGTGATTTAATACAATTTCAAAAGAATATAAATTATATAAAAAGTATGCTTTCTAGACTAATTAAATCGTTGAAAGAAAAATAGTAACCTTCTTAACCATATCAACCTTCTCAACTTTATTAACCTTATTAACCATATCAACCTTATTAACCATATCAACTTTATTAACAATATTTAATACCCCTATGAAAGCGATCGAAACGAAATTAAAAGGATGTTTTATCCTTGAACCAACCGTTTTTGAAGATGAAAGAGGCTATTTTTTTGAATCATACAATGAAAATAAATTAGAACAAATTTTAGGTTATAAACCAACATTTGTACAAGACAATCAATCCAAATCTACTTACGGAGTAGTTCGTGGTTTACACATGCAAGCGGGTGAATATTCGCAAGCAAAATTAGTTCGTGTAGTAGAAGGTGCTGTAATTGATGTTGCTGTTGATGTACGTCCGGGTTCTGAAACTTACGGACAATCAGTTGCAGTAGAATTATCAGCAGAAAATAAACGTCAATTATTTATTCCACGCGGATTTTTACATGGTTTTTCTGTGATTTCAGAATCAGCTGTATTTTTCTATAAATGTGATAATGGATATAATAAAGAGTCAGAAGACGGTGTTTATCCTTTAGATCCAACTTTAGCAATTGATTGGCAAGTACCAGTGGGAAAAATGATATTATCAGAAAAAGATACAGCAGCGCAGCGTTTTGAAGCGTTTAAAGCTAAAAAGCTGTAATCATGAAAAAAATATTAATTACAGGAGCTAACGGACAATTAGGACAATCGATTCAAGAAATTGCTCCAAATTATGATAATCTTGATTTTATATTTGTTACTCGAAAAGATTTAGATATAACAAATCAAGAGGAAGTTGTAAACTACTTTAACAAGAATACATTTGATGCAGTTGTAAATTGTGCGGCTTATACCGCTGTCGATTTAGCAGAATCAGACGAAGCGAATGCGCGATTAATTAATGCAACGGCAACAAAATATTTAGCAGAGCAAACAGCAAAACAAAATATTCCGTTGATACATATTTCAACCGATTATGTATTTGATGGTTCGGTTGCTACGCCACGATTAGAAACAGATCAAGTTCATCCAATTGGAGTTTACGGGCAAACAAAGCTGGAAGGGGAAGAATTAGCTTTAGCGATTAATCCGAAAACAATAATCATAAGAACAGCTTGGGTTTATTCTAAATATGGAAAAAACTTTGTAAAAACGATGCTTTGGTTGTTTAATGAAAAAGAAGAAATTGGAGTAATTAACGACCAAATCGGGGCACCAACTAATGCGGTTGATTTAGCAGATGCTATTGCTCAAATTTTATCGAAAAACGAGTTGACTTACGGAATCTTTAATTATTCGAACGAAGGGACTTGTTCTTGGTACGATTTTGCAACAAAGATTAAAGAATTATCTCAATCAAGAATTAAAATAAATCCAATACCAACATCAGCTTATCCAACAGCTGCAAAGCGCCCGGCGTATAGTTTATTGGATAAATCGAAAATAAAAGAAACTTATCAACTTGAAATCCCGAATTGGAAAGAAAGTTTAAAACAAAGTTTGTGTAATAAAAAAGGGATTAGTTTTTAATACTAATCCCTTTTTTTAATTAATTAACTTCTCTAACAAGTTGTATCCAACCAGTTAGGCTTTCGCTCGGTGTAACGATTGAATAAAAGTATGTTCCACTAGGAAGCTCTTTCCCTTCGTTATCTTGACCTTGCCATTGGTTTGTATAACCTTTACCATAATTGTAAACTTCAATACCATAACGGTTAAATATTTGAACTTTTTCTACATCAAAATAATTTAAATCTAAATAGTCATTCAAATTGTCATTATTTGGCGTAATTCCTTTTTGTATTTCACATGATATCACCTCTACATTATAATGTTTTTCATCATTACAAATACCATTTTCACTACGTACATAAATTGTATGAAAACCAATTCCTAGATATGAATTTTCAGTTAAAACCTCACCTGTACCATTTGGACCTGTATAATATTTTTGATCATCTAATAAAGCCGGTAATTGGTATGTCTTACAAACCGTTAAGTCGGTTGGTACTGTAGGATTTGAAATTACAATATATTCAACATTAAAACTTGCTAATTCGGCACATCCTGTTAAAAGGTTTGTAACCTTTATAAAAATTTCTTGTGAATGATCGACAGTGAAATTATTAGAATCAATTATTTCATTAACGTTATTTTCTAGATCTGAAAGTGATCTGTAATATTGAAAATCAAAATCTAAAGGAGATAATCCATTTAGCATGATGCTTTCATTGTAAGTTAGATCGGTTTTTTTATCTGAATTACTACAAATTTTTAACGTTTCTGGTGTAGAAAAATCATTAATAAACGGTGGATAAAGCTCTACTAATATCGAATCTGTAATCGGACAAATGGTTCCTATGTGGGTAGCTTCAATGGTATAAATTCCTGCTTCGTTCACTGCTAAGTTGACTCCAGTTTCATTAGGAATTACTTCACCGTTTTTTAACCAAACTACAGAATATGTTTCTGAATCAAGACCAGATTCAATGTTATAATTTTGGTTTGAACATAATGCATTGTTTTCTTCAATAGTTAAATCAGAACCTAAATTTACAGAACCCAATTGAAAACTCCCACCCTCAATAAACACAGCAGAATCATAAGCAGGATCCGCATTATTGGTTATACTATAATCTGCAATAGCTAACTTTATATGATACGTGTTTCCTGGCACAACTGCAGATTGCGCAACCAATGATACTGTATGACCTCTAAAGTTTATAGGTGCTTCTAACGAAGCAGCATCAGTTCCGTTATAATAATTATCAAAATACATTTCATTTGCAGAACCACAGTTCTCTCCAGACCCAGTAAAATATTGACCATCGTGAATTGTAGTTACTGAAATTGGAGTGTTTGTATTAGGTACAACTGCAATGTAGGTGGTAACTCCTGTAGTTAAGTCTGTTAAAAAGAATGCAAAGATATCTGAATAATTACATTGAAACTTACCATATTCTTCAGCAGCAAATAAAAAATTAAAACTCATTTCATTAGTAATAGCTGTAAAGTCAAATTCTAATTTAGTGGTGTTTGTTAGTGTACCTCCTAAATTTTGCTCTGTCAATAGGCCTTGTAAATCGGTATCACCTCCCCAGTTAGGTGTATTAGAACCTTGGTTCGTAAGACCTTTTGGGCCGGGAGCTGCTAATACATTTCCGGTCGATAAAATAATTCCATCATTGTAATTAAACGTCGAACCATTTTTTTGAAAATAACCAATTCCCATCGAACCTAATGTTGGACTTTCGCCAGTACTCCAAGTAATATTAGCTACATTGGCACATGGATTGTTTATTAAAATATCTGTTATCAATTCTGGAACAGTATATTGATCTTTAGTTACTAAAATAGGTTGTAATGGAGTTCGAATGCATACTTTAAATGTTACGGGTGCTTCAGAATAGGTAGCATATATGTTTACAAAATAAGTCTCACCAATCGTTAAATTATTAAAATAATGATTTTGATTTGAAGTAGTAAAACTGTTGCATTGAACTGCTGTGAAAGCATCTCCACACGAGCCTGAATATAATATTGAATTTATATTAGTTGTGTTCTGTAGATTCGAAATGTTTAAAATATGTGTAGTTGCATTTGCAGTAAAAGCATACCAAACATCATTGTTATTTGTTGCACCGCCTGAGCAGTTTGTACCTAAATCTGAATTTGTAGCACCAATTAAACTACCATTAGTACTAAATTCACAATCAATTCCTTCGTTTACAGTAAGTGAAATTGCACTACTACATTCATCATTACTAGCGGTTGTTAAAACTACTTCGCTGTTAGACCATTCACTTTGATTGTTCTCGTTACAATTTGATCTTATGTAAACATCGTAAACAAGACTTTCTGGTAAACCTTCAATTGTATATGGTTTTGTTGTTGTGTTATATACGGTAAGTCCAGTCAAATCTCCAGTGAAAGTTTCTCCTGATGGAATTAACACGATATCCCATGAGTCTACTGTTCCAAATTGCTCCCAGTCGACAGTAGTGCTATTGGTTGTAGATTGGGTGTTAATTATATCATAAGGTTCAGTGCAGGTAGGAATCGGTTCAATAATTACGTCATCAATAAAAATTCTTGAAGCTGCGTTAGTTTGTACATGCCAAGATATAGCACCAACCCCAACGAAGTTTGGTAAGTAAACTGTTTTTTCTTTGTATTCGGTATTGTTATACGCTGTATCCGCAATTAATATTGTAGTAAAATCTGCTGCCAAGTTACCTCCGTTTTGAGACATTTTAACAGCAATATTTTGGGGAGTATTACTTCCTATTTTGTATTTATATCGCAAACGATAAGCCCCATCAAAATTCAACGTCGGTGTAACTAAATAATC
This sequence comes from uncultured Flavobacterium sp., assembly GCA_947631175.1. GTDB lineage: Bacteria > Bacteroidota > Bacteroidia > Flavobacteriales > Flavobacteriaceae > Flavobacterium. Next base: position 2,150 of record CANRKI010000050.1, on the reverse strand, counting down.
ATCATTAGTTCCATTATAAGCCGAAGCATTAAATGAAGCACATTGGTCTCCTTCAAAGGGAGTCTGTGTATAATTCAAATTCCATGATCGATTATCATTATTAGCATTAATTACATTCCAACAAATTTCTGTGGTCGAGTTTGTATTAAAACTTTCATTAAAAGGTAAGTTTAATGTATTACATAATGTATTAAAGGAGTAAGGACCAGACCATACACTATAATTACCATCCTCACATAAACTTCTTACGTAAAATTCATAGCTATTACCAGGTAAAAGTGCATTCCCGTTTTGTAATTTATTGATAATGAGAGTGTTATTTGAAGTAGTTGTTCCTGCGGTTAAAGGTAGGTTTTCTGAAACATCTTGTACAAAAATTTGCCACTCCGTAGCATTGTTTTCTAGGCCGTTAGTCCAACCTAATTCAGCGCTTGTTTGCGTAATATTATTTGCTGTTAAAGAAATTGGTTGATTACAGTACACACGCTGAATGTTTAAAGTATAATTTAAACTTTGACCAACCCAAGTTGAAATAACAAAATAATAGGTGGTATTTGCTGTTAAAGCTAAATTATTAATGTTTCTAATGGTAGCATTTGTACTTGCTGCACCTGCAATACAATTGACACCGATGGCATCGCAATCATCGTATACAAAAATACCAGAATAAGCTTCTACAGGAATTAACTCAATATTAATAATCATATCTTCTGTAGGAGTAAACGAATAAACTACATCATCACCATTTAAATACGCTTTTGTCGCTCCACAACTCGATCCAGGAAGACCACTGTAGTCGTTACCATATAAAGAAGTGTTATCAGTATGTGTATAAGGTAGGTTTGTAATGCTCAATGGAACTTCACAAGTGCTACCTAATGAAATAGGAGTAAAGATTTCTGATTCAATCCATTCAGAGCTGTTTGTTGGACATACTGCGCGAATAAAAACTTTATAATTTGTTCCAAAAACCAATGGAAGTGTAATAGAGTTGGTGTTAGAAGTATGTGTAGCTATTCCAGTCGGTAAATTATCATCAGTTACCAATTCAACTTCAAAAGAAGTTGCCCCAGTATGTTCCCAGCTTACTAATCCAGAAGTAAAAGTAAGTTCAGATATTTCAATATTTGTTACATCTAAACATTTATCAAAAACAGCAACATCATCTAATATCCAAGTTTTTCCTACTCCCGTGTTCTCCATGACAAATGCAATATGAATTTGTTGGTTTAAAAAGTTTGATAAATCTATTTTTTTTAGACTAAAATTGATTGATGAACTAATTGGATTAGTCGATCCTGCGAAAGATTCAGTATAGGTTTCTAGTAATTGAAAATCAGTCAAATTAGTACCTGTGGTTGAAATCATTATTTTTAATACACTATTTCTATTTAAAACAACTGTATTATTCTTTCCTAAAAATTGAAGTTCAGGATTCGCAATTCCATTTAAATCTATAACAGGTGAAATCAACCAATCTTGAATCGGATTTAATTCATTTGCTGTCTCGTTAATAACCATTACAGCCTTTGTGTTATTGTTTCCTAAACTAACAGGAGCTTCTGTCCATTCTATAGCTGTTCCAATACCATTGTTTGAAATTATCCATTCGTTAGAAATCCCATTGTCGAAGTTTTCTTGAAAAACTTGAGCATTCGAAAGGGAAGAAAGCAACATAAAAAAGAAAAATATTTTTCTATTCATAATTTGTCTTTTTAAATAAAAATAAATACAAAAGTATTGCTTTATTTTTTGTAATAATGAATAATAAATGTTAAAACCAAAATCCAAAATTTAAAAAGACGGTATAATGAATTAATTGTTTTTCAGCTTATGTAGTTGTATAAGAGATTTTAGCTTAATTTAATAAAATCGAGATCAAAAGAAATACGTTAAGAAAATCCAGTGTTTTGCGTCAAGAATTACTTCGGTATACAAAGCGAAGTGAATGCATTAGAGCATTTATTTTTGTTTACATGAATACTGCGCCTTGGTTAGGAAGTCTAATAAACCTAAAGCATTAAGGTTTTTATTTGTTTTTTCGGTACTTCAAAAGAAAAAATTATAAAAAAATGATATAGAATTACGATTGGCACCATCAAATCATGAGTATTTAAAACGAAATAAAAACTGTGACGATGCACTTTTTG
>CANRKI010000049.1 GCA_947631175.1 uncultured Flavobacterium sp. | reverse complement strand
TAGCAGGACGAGTAGCAATAATTTCTACGTCGAATTCTAAAGTTTTACCAGCCATTGGGTGGTTTAGGTCTGCAATTACATTTTCTTGAGTTACTTCTACAACAATTGCTCTAAATTGGTTTCCGTTATCGTCATGTAATGGTAACATTGTTCCTACTGGTGGTAAGCCTTGTGGGTGCTCTTTAAACATATCTACAGGTAACTGTGCGATAGCGTTTGGATCAATTTCTCCATAAGCTTCGACAGGGGCAATCACAAAAGATGCTTTATCACCAGCTGCTAAACCAGAAATTTCAGCTTCGAATTTTGGAATCATCATTCCAACTCCGTATAAAAAAGTTAATGGTTGCTCTGCATTTGATTTTTCTACGAATACTTTCTCACCATTAGCTTCGATAGTATGTAACGTGTAGTTTAAAGTTACTACGTGGTTGTTTTCTATTGTCATGTTTTTAATTAATTATGGATATTTATCCTTGATTTGCAAATATAAAATATTTGTATTTACATAATGGCAACAATTGTTCCTATTTGTATTTTTAGAATATATTAAACATAATTTGACTTTGTGTCATGTTTGTAATTAAATAAAAACCGTAATATTTTTCTTTAAAAACCGTAATTATGTTTATTTTTTTATTTGTTTATTTGTTTTATTAAACATTATAAAATTTTAATTATGAAAAAATTATTATTAATGTTAGTTGTAATTTCTTCTACAACTTTATTTGCTAATTCTAATGAAAAAAATGAAAAAGTAAAAAAATCCGAATTTTACAGCTATTGTTGGGAATAAACTTATAAAACTAAAATCGGTCAAGAAATGGGCGTAAATGGTGTATTATATGATGTGTACATAGTTCATTGAGGCTGTAATAATTGTATGGATTTATCAGGGTCTGGTGCATTTACGAGTGATTGTTGGGGATCACGATTTTTAGGTCTTAAAGATGATTCTCGATTAGTTGATATAAATGGATAAATTTTAAACTTTAATTTTATGAGGAAGTTATAATATTTACTTCCTCTTTTTACGTATTATGAAATACTTTTTTTACACTATTTTTTTACTTTTTAGCTTGAATTTATTTTCACAAACCGTTAATGTTACGTATTATGTTAATAATACTAATGGTAGCGCTAATTATAAAAACTTACCAGATTATAATTGGTTTACATACAACTTAATATATTCTAATGGTAAAATGACTTTTAAGAGTAACGATTTTTCGAAATATCTTAATAAAAGCTATACAATAGTAGATACTTTAAAATCTGAAAATAAAATTTCTCATGTAAATATTGTTTATACAAAAGAATTTTTAAAAGTTAAAGAAAGTAATCTTTTTAAAGATTATAATACTACTAATTTTATTGATGTTCGTAATATTTATGGCGATGCTATTGCTATTGAAGATAAATTTATTACTAATAATTATGAATTAACTTTAGATACTAAACAAATTTTAGGTTATAACTGTAAAAAAGCCATTGTAACTATTGGTAATAAAAAAGATATATATTGGTTTACGGATGAATTAGGAATAGTTGCTAATCCTAATTTAATTGAGTCTGTACCAGGCCTTGTATTAGAAATTGAATCTGATTATAATAATTATCTTGCTTATGAAATTAGCATAAAAGATGTTAATACGGTTATTAATAAACCAAGTTTAGAAATTCCGTATTTAAGTTTAGATAAGGCGATGGATTTGCAAAAAAGTAAACAAGAGGCATATATAAAACGAATTTCAGGAAATTCTAAGGTTAAAGTTGAATATAGATAAAAGCTAATGTTTAATAATAAATTTATATTTTTTCTACTATTCTTTTTTACATTAACGATGCAAGCTCAACAAATTACGGGAGTTGTTGTTGATAGTGTTGGAAATAAAGTATCTTTAGCATTAGTACAACTAAGTAAGGATTCAAAAATCATTTCTTCTGGTCAAACCAATGTTGAGGGTAAATTTACTTTAGATACTCAAAATAACACTTTTCCGTTCCAATTAAAAGTCAATCATATTCGCTATCAATCTAAAACTGTAGAAGTTCATACTGATGATGTAAAAATTATTTTATCACATCGTGTAACCAGTTTAGAACAATTGGTAATTAATAAAGAGCTTGATATAAAGCGTAAAAAAGACACGCTGGCTTATAATTTAGCAAAATTATTAAACGGGTCTGAGGTTATGTTGCGTAATGTTATTGAAAAATTACCTGGATTAACCATTAGTGAGAATAATAAAATATTATTTAACGGTAAGCAAATAAATCATATATTATTAGATGGAGATAAATTTTATGGGAGCAATCACCAATTGGCTTTAGATAATATTACAAGTGAAATGATTGAGAAGATTGAGATGCTTACTAAGTTTAAAGATTTATCTCATCTTGAAGGTACGGAACCGGGAAATGTAAGTGCTTTAAATATTTCTTTAAAAGATAAATACAAACTAAAACTAAAAGGAAATTTAGAAACAGATGCTGGTTTAATTAACCGATATAAAATACATAACAACTTATACAATTTTAATAAAGGTTTTAAATTTAATTTAGTAACCAATACCAACAATACCAACACGCAAGTCATTAGTGTGTCGGATTATGTCAATATTAGAAATGCTACAGGATCACAGGTTTTTAATGAGGGTTTTACCGGTGGTATTTATTCGGAAACCACTAAATTACCCTCGTTTATGTCTGGTACAGACGATAGTAAATCCCGAAACATACAAAATGCGACTTTAAATTTTACTAAAAGTTTTGATGCTAATAAGCGATTAGAAATTCAATCTATTTTAAATAAAATCGACCAAAAGGATATAACTTTAATTAAGCAAGAGTTTTTAGGAACGGATGTGTCTAGCTTTCAAAACCAAAATAATATAAATGGAACTTCCACTTATTGGTCTACTTTACTAGAATTCGAAAATAAGTGGACTCCTAGAAATTATTATAAACTTAATGCGTATGTTTTAGTTTCTGATGATCAGCAAAATGCTCTTACTACCAGCATAATTAATCAAGTTAACTTTACAAATAATTTAAAACTGTTTGATGGGTTAAAAACCACAAATGTTGGCGTTAGCTCGACTTTTAAAAATAAAATTTCGGATAAAATAGTTTTTTCAAGTGGGTTTTATGCCGACTTTATTCAGAATAAAAACAACAAAACTATTTTTAGTAGCGAACCTTTAACTTGGTTTAATGTTTCGGATTCTACTGCAATACAAAATTCCACTAGCAATAAAGTAGATTTTGGTGTGATGACAAGTACCAACCTGCGTACTTTTTTTGGGCCAATAAATTTTAGATATTTATCTCAGTTAAACACGGAGGCAATTAATAATACTAGTAATCTTACCGATTTTTTATTTACTACACGCTTTTATCAAAGCTCTCATAACTTAAGTTTTAGATACAACACAAATTTTAAATACAACATTCAGCTTCATTTAAAAGGGCGTTATGCTTTGCATCAAGTAAATGTACCAGGCCAATTTAATAAAACCGTCCAAGCATTTTTGCCTAGTATAACTACCATAATTCCAATTTTAAAACACACCAATTTAGCATTAGGCTACGAGGAAAATATAGACAGTTTTAACACCTCACAGTTTATAACCGGTAATCAATTACTTAATTACAGAATGTTTACTACAGCTTCAACCTTAAGTCCGCAGCTGTTAAAAACACAAATAATAAATTCCAATTTAAATTATAGTAACCCAAATAAAAGCTTATTTGCAAACATGTCTTTTAGTTACGTACATAAAGATAAAACCATTTCGTACGTATCAGTTGCTACGGATTTAGTAACCGCTCAATCGTTAGCCTATATAGACGGGAACACCAATCAAACCCTGAGTTTTAATGCAAGTAAAAAATTTGAAAACTTGCCTTTTTCGTTAGATTTTAGAGTTAATCAATCTCAAAACAACCAAAACATATTTATTAATTCCCAATTAAATAAGCTCGAAAATAATTCGTTATTTTTTGATTTAAAGTCTATAAGCTACTTTAAAAAAAGCCTATTTAACTTTAAGTATGGTGTCGAATACAATTTAATTTCATCTCTAAATACAACAACAAATTACAGCTCAGATTTAAAGCGATTTACACCAAAAGTTACTTTAAATGGTGCCGTTTTTAATAATAAAGTAAATTGGGAACTACGTAATAACTACCATAATTTTAAAAGCTCGCAGTTTAATAATAGGCCTATTTACGATCTAGGTTTTAAATTTATTTATGCACCCAACCCAACGTATAATTTTTATCTAACCGGAAATAATATTTTTAATATTAAAGAAAATAATTACAAAAACCAGTTCATAAGTTCAGATTTCTATACCCAACAAATTTTAACGAACACGCTTTCTGGATTTATAAATGTAGGATTCAAAATTAATTATTAAGAAGCAGTAATGGCTTGGTTTGCAAAGTAATCTACGTACCTGCTTTTCGCTATATCTTTTAGTTTGTGGCTTATGAGCCACAAACTAAAAGATATAGCGAAAAGCAGGGCTAGGAGTAAAGGATAGTACACAAAAAAAGTACAAATTAAGAAATACGAATTACAAAATACGAATTACGAAATACGAATTACGAAATACGAATTACGAAATACGAATTACGAAATACGAAATACGAATTACGAATTACGAATTAAGTTGATCTTATTTATCTATATACATTTGACTTTAAGACTTTAGAATTTATGACTTTAGACTTAATTGCGTATGGGATAGAAGCGGCATCCTTTTATTTTGTTTTCTTAGGTTATAAGTTTTGAAGTTTTTAAGTGGATACGTTGAGTTTATGTATAGGATGTATTTAATTACAAAATAAAAGATATAGCGGATAGCCCGACCCGAGCTATCCGCTTTTTGTGTTTTTAAAATGTTTTTTGTTGCGAGGGTAACGCCCTTCTCATTCTAAATAGGTTATGCTTGCAGAATCTGTTAATACCATGGTTCCTGTACGTATGCTTTCAGTTATTTTCAAGGTGTCTAGCATGAATGTAGTTGGTGTTGTTTTGGTATTGTAGTTTGCTGTAATTTCTATATAATAGATGCGCCCTGGTACAACGTTTATTGTTTTTTTTATTTGTTGGTTTTCGTTGTTGTTGTGGTTTTGTATGAGTTGTTCTTTTTTTGTGTTTATTTCTCCTATTATTGTTGATAGGTAGTTTGCATTGTTTTCGTTTATTATTTGTGTGTTATATTGTATTGTTATTTTATTTGTTGACGGTCTGAAGTGATATTTTAGTGTGTTTTTTGTTGTTTTTTGATCGTTGTCTTTATTTTGTTTTATTACAGCATAGGTGCTTATACATGATGTACATTCGTTATTGTTGTTTATATTCCACGTTACATTTTGATCAGAATTTGTGTTATTTAGATCGGCTATAGAATTAAAATTTTTTTCGAGAAGCGTTTTTGTGTAGTCTTCGTTAGAAATAAATGTTTCACTAGTTGCTATATTACTGTTTTTATTTTGTGTATGACTTGTTATTGTAATAAGCAATATGAATAAGTTTAGGATTTTTGTTTTCATAATTCCTTATTTATAGTTTATTATACTAACATATATGCTGTGTCATTTAGTATTTTATTTCTTTTATTGGCTTATAATTATCGATGAAATGAATAATTGGAATAGTTAAAGTGTAACTGATTATTTAAAATAGAATTTTTGTCATTTTATAATCAAAAAATAAAAGGTTAAATTTGCATAAAATAACTTAGCTAAAAATTAATTTTTAGAATGACAACACAACAATTATTTGATCAGATAAGATTAAAAAAATCATTTCTTTGTATAGGTTTGGATGTTGATTTAGATAAGATTCCAAGTCATTTTTTACAATTTGATGATCCAATATTCGAATTTAATAAGGCTATTATTGATGCAACACATGATTTAGCTGTTTCGTATAAACCAAATACTGCATTTTACGAGTCTTATGGTATAAAAGGTTGGGAATCTTTATCAAAAACTATTGCTTATATTAACGAGAAATATCCTGATATTTTTACTATAGCTGATGCTAAGCGCGGTGATATTGGTAACACATCGAGCATGTATGCTAAAGCTTTTTTTACTGATTTAGCTTTTGACTCTGTTACTGTTGCTCCTTATATGGGTAAGGATTCGGTTGAGCCCTTTTTAGCTTTTTCTGATAAACATACTATTTTATTGGCATTAACCTCTAATGCTGGAGCGTTCGATTTTCAGACGCAAGTGGTTGCTGATTCTGTTTTATATAAAAAAGTATTAGAAACTTCTAAGCAGTGGAAAAATAGTGATCAATTAATGTATGTTGTTGGTGCAACTAAGGCTGAATATTTTGCAGTAATTCGTGCAATTGTTCCTGATAACTTTTTATTAGTTCCTGGTGTTGGTGCACAAGGAGGAAGTTTGACCGAAGTTTGTAAATATGGTTTAAATAATCAGGTTGGTTTATTAATAAACTCGTCACGCGGAATTATTTATGCGTCGTCTGAGCTTGATTTTGCTGAAAAGGCTCGATTAGAAGCACAAAAATTACAACAAGAAATGGAGCAGATTTTACTTGCTCAAAAAATAATATAATTACTGAATGAAAACAGTTACAGATCAATTAGGAAATAGTTTTACGTTTAAAAATTCACCCCAACGTATTATTAGTTTAGTTCCGTCATTAACGGAGCTTTTATACGAAATGGGGCTTGAAGATAAAATATTTGGTGTTACAAAGTTTTGCGTTCATCCCTACCATTTTAAAACAACTAAAATAAGTGTTGGCGGAACCAAACAGGTACATTACGAAAAAATTGAGGCCTTACAACCTGACATTATTATTTGTAATAAAGAAGAAAATACACCAGAAATGATTGAGGAATTACGTAAAATATGTCCAAATGTATTTGTAACTAATATTATTACGATTCAAGATTGTTTAGATGTGATTGAGCAATTAGGGGTTATTTTTAACAAACGTACCAATGCGAATAAAATAATTGATAAAATTGTTTTTGCACATGATGATTTTCAAAAATTCATGCATGATCGCGAACCTCAAAAAGTAGCTTATTTTATTTGGGCTAATCCGTATATGGTTGCTGGTAGAGATACTTTTATAAATACTTTATTAAAGCTAAATAAGTTTGAAAATATTTATGAAAGCAGAGAAGAAAGATATCCTGAAGTAATTATTCAGAAGATGCGAATTCAAGGCGATCCTGATATTGTATTTTTACCATCTGAGCCATTTCCGTTTAAAGATGAGCATGCTTTTGAGTTAGGAAGATATACACATCACGCTAAAGCAATTTTTGTTGATGGTGAAATGTTTTCGTGGTATGGTAGTCGTTTGGTTAAAGCTTTTGACTATTTTAAACGATTGCATTTACGAGTAGATGTTGAAGAAATTAATGATTAAATATAAAAAATAACGCCTCATATTTTTTAAATATGAGGCGTTTTACTTTAACTAACCCTAACTAAATGAGAAACTATGAAATTACTCTTTTTATTACAATACAAAGTTGCGAATAATAATTAAGATTGTATGTTAACATAATGTTATTTGTATGTTATTGATAATTAAAAGATTATGATTTACTTTTTGTCTTGTAAAGCAAAAACCTTTTGTAATAATGTCGAGCTTCTAGATGTGATATTCGTTCTAATATTTTGTTCCTCTACCGCAATCATTTTAAATACACCGTCCATTGCCTTTTGTGTTGTATAAGCAGTTAAGTCTGGATTTACTTTTTGAACTAATGGAATAGTGTTGTATTTTGTAATAATTTCTGTCCAAATTTTATCTGCTCCTACTTTAGTGTACGAGTTTTGAATGATTGGAGAAAACTTAGCTGTTAAAGCAGATGTAGTACTAGATTGTAAATAAGTAGTAGCCGCATTATTATTGCCTAATAAAATGTTTTTTGCATCTGTAAATGACATTCCTTTAATAGCATCAACAAAAATTGGTGTAGCTTCTTTCACAGCATCCTCAGCGGCTCTGTTCATATATTTCAACCCTTCATCAGCTAAACTACCTAATCCAACTTTACGTAAAGCAGAATCCACTTTTTTTAGTTCTTCTGGCAATAAAATTTTTACCGCTTCATTTTTATAAAAACCATCGGTTGCAGTTAGTTTAGTAACTTGTTTTGTTATACCGTTATTTAAGGCTTCTTTTAGTCCTGATGCAATATCAGTATTACTTATTATTCCATTTTGTGTACTTTGAGGGAATTGGCTAATAACTTCCTCCAAACTTCCGCATCCATAAAATAATGGAATAGCCATTAAAAGTACTATTGTTTTTTTCATTTGATAAAATTTGATGTTAAACTTGGGTGTGATTTAAAAAATCAAATTTACTATTAAAAACGATAAAAACTCAAAAATATTAAGTTATAAATAATTGATATTAAAAATAAAAAAGCTGCTTAATAGCAGCTTAAATATTATTTATTAAAAGTTTCGTTTAAAATAGTGATGGTATTAAAATCTACTTTTCCATCAAAAAAGGTATCAATAACTTCCTGAAAAATAGGATGAGTTTCCGGTAATACACAAAATAAAGTCATTGATGATTTTAGTTTTGAATCGTCTGGATACGGAAAAATATTTCGAATAGATTTTCCTTTATATTCTAAAACTTTTTCGCAAGCTTCCACTAATCTAGGTCCTAACACTTCGTGTTCAATATAAGCTTGTGCTTCTTGTGCATTTTCAATACCGTAGTATTTTGATGTTTCCGAAAATCCTAAGCCTTTAATCTGTGGAAACACGTACCACATCCATTCATTTTCAATTCTACCATGGGCAATTTCTTGCATAGCGTTATCAAAAGCAATTTCTTGAGCTTTTAAAAAGCGATCTAGTTTTTTTTGAATTGACATAATTCTTACTGTATAATTTTGTTAGTTGTGCAAATAAATAACTCTTAAAATCTAAGTTTTATTATAAATCATAGATTCTTTATTTTTTCTTAAATATATTGCGATAACCTAAATTTTCAAAGAATTTTAGTAGAAATTTATGACTAAATTTTTGTGAATAAAATGTAAATATATTTATTAATTTCTACACTTTTAATTCCAACCACCACCTAAGGCTTTGTAAAGTTTAATACGATTATTAAGTTTTGTTAATTTTAATTGATTATAACTTAATTCTGTATTTAAAGCCACACGTTGGCTATTAATCACTTCTAAATAGGTTGCATATCCGCTATTAAAAAGCATCGTAGCTTGTTGTGATCCTAATTTTGCTGTTTCTAATTGTTCTTTTGCAATTTCTAATTCTTCATCAATTTTGTTTAAAGAAATCATTGCATCAGAAACTTCGTTTACTGCTTTGTAAACCGTTTTCTGAAAATCTATTTCGGCTTGTTCGCGTTGTATTTTAGCAATTTCGTACGCTGTTTTTAATTTACGTTTGTTAAAAATTGGCTGTGCTAAATTTCCTAAAATATTCCCCATTAATGCGCCTGGAATATTAAACCAATTTTTAGGTAAAACACTGTTTACACCGCCCGATAATGCAATATCTAATTTTGGATATCTGTTGGTTTGTGCCACACCTACTTGTGCATTTTTGGCTTGTAATTCAAAATTAGCGGCTTTTACATCGGGTCTTAATGAAACCATTTCGAGCGGAATTCGAGCTTGTAATGAGTCCGCAACTAATAAAGAATCAAAATTATTTTGGTTGATTTGAATACTGTCTGGTAAATCTCCAATTAAAAATTTTAAATTATTTTCTTGCGTCATTAATTGTCTTTCTAACTTTGGAATCAGTGCTTTAGCAATAAGCATTTGCGAACGTGTTTGTTGTTTAGCAAGTGCTGTTGTTTTTCCCGATTCGTATTGAAGCTCGACAAAACGTAGTGTGTTTTTATTTAAATCGTAGTTTGATTCTGCTACTTTTAATTGTGTGTTTAATAGAATTAAATTAAAATAGCCTTCGGCAATTTTAGCAACAATATTGGTTTGCACTAATTTTTGCGCTTCGTTCGTTTTTAAATAATCGGCTAAGCTAGCTGCTTTTTGACTTTTAATTTTTCCCCAAATATCAATTTCCCAACTTAAATTTATGCTCGAGCTGTTTTCTGCAAAGTACATAAACATATTTTCAGGCGCATCTTTGCCCGTGTCTTGGTAATATCCGTTTGATGGATTACTATTAAAATGTTCTGATCTAAATCTATAATTTGCGTTTGCAACTGTTGCACTTATACTTGGTAACCATTCTACTTTTGCTTGTGCATAACGTTGATTGGCAATTTCAATACTTTTTAATGATTTTTGAATATCAAAATTTTGTTTTAGACCTTGTTCTATTAATTGATTTAGTTGCTCGTCTTTAAAAAAATCATTCCACGAAATTTTAATCACATCAACGCTATCATTTTTTTGTATAATAGAATCTGTGCCTCTTAAATTTTCAGGCATTTTAAACGGTTTCATTTTATAATTGCGTTGTGGAGCGCAAGAATATAGAAATAAAGTTCCTGTAGTTATTAAAGAGATGTATATAATTAATTTTTTCATTTTTAATCGTTTTTAAATTTAGCTTTCAATTTTTCGTCTAAATTTTGAAAGATGTAAAATAGTACCGGAATAAAAAAGATACCTGTAAATACACCAAATAACATTCCGCCTGCGGCACTGAAACTGATTGAATGGTTTCCTTGTGCAGATGGACCAACTGTCCACATTAAAGGAATTAAACCTGCAACAAAGGCAAAAGAAGTCATTAAAATAGGACGTAATCTCATTTTTGCTCCTTCTATGGCAGCTGTTTTAATATCCATACCATTGTGTCTTTTTTGTAAGGCAAATTCTACAATTAAAATTGCATTTTTAGCTAAAAGTCCAATAAGCATAATTAAACCAACTTGTACATATATGTTATTTTGTAAACCTACAAAGTTTATTGTAGTATAAACTCCAAATAATCCGGTTGGAACAGCTAATAAAATTGCAAACGGAAGCATAAAACTTTCGTATTGTGCAGCCAATAAAAAGAATACAAAAACAATACTTAATCCAAAAATGATTATGGCTTGGTTTCCTTGATTTTTTTCTTCTAAAGTCATTCCAGTATATTCGAACGAATAATTACCTGGTAAGTTTTTAGCTAAATCCTCAACTACGCGAATAACATCTCCCGAACTGTATCCATCATTTGGCGATATTTTTAACGCAATCGCATTAAAAAGATTGTATCTATTTACAGTTTCTGGACCATATACTTTACGTAATTTTATTAAAGTATTTGCCGGTAACATTTCTCCTTTTTTATTTCGAACAAAGATGTTTTTAAAACTTTCAGGATTTATTCTATAATCCACATCGGCTTGCATATATACACGATATTGACGTCCAAATCTAGAAAAGTCACCAGCTTGAACTCTACCAAAATAACTTCTAATAGTTGTCATCAACTCCTTTACATCAACACCAAGTGATTTAGCTTTTACATAATCAATATCTAACATGTACTGCGGAAAGTTAGCATTGAAAGAAGTAAACGCATTTGCAACTTCGGGTTGGTTATTTAATTCTTTAATAAAATCATTAGCAACTTTATCAAATTGATCAAATTTGCCACCTAATCTATCTTGCAAAACAATTTCGACCCCACTAAAGTCCCCAAAACCTTGAACAGTTGGTCGGGCAAATACCTGAAAAGTAGCTTCGTTAATTTCAGATAAATCATTTTTAATAGATTGAATAACTTCGTTAATATCTTGAATTTCCCCTCGTTCTTTAATTGGTTTTAAATTGATATAACCTACGGCAAATGATGAAGATGCTGTGGCATCAATGGTGTTGTATCCAGAGATGTTGGTCATGCCTTGTATCTCGGGTCTACGTTTTAAAATGCTATCTGCTTTGTTTAAAACCATTTTAGTACGTGCTAACGATGCTCCAGGAGGCATAGCCATTGAGTATGTTAAAAAGCTATCATCTTCAGTAGGAATAAAACTAGAAGGGGTTTTACTCATGGTAAACATTCCTGCTAATGTGATGATGCATAATAACGATATGGCAATTACTTTTTTAGAGATAAATTCGGTAACAATATTGGTGTATTTTGTTGTGAAATTGTCGAAAGCGATATTAAATTTATCAAAGAATTTATCTTTTTTACTTTTAGGTTTGTTGTTGGTTACATGACTTTGTGGTTTTAAAAATAAAGCACACAAAGCTGGAGTTAATGTTAAAGCACTAACTGCCGAAATTAAAATTGCAATGGCTAATGTGTATGCAAATTGTTTATAGAAAATTCCGTTTGGCCCTTCCATAAAACCAATAGGTAAAAACACGGCAGCCATAACCATTGTAATTGATAAAATGGCTTTTGTAATTTCGTTCATGGTTGCAATGGTAGCCTCTTTAGCTTTCATTCCTGTGGCATGCATTTTTTCGTGAATAGCCTCCACTACAACAATGGCGTCATCAACCACAATTCCGATCGCTAAAACTAAAGCGAACATGGTTAAAATGTTAATTGAAAAGCCTAGCAGGTAAATAAAAAATAAAGTTCCTAAAAGTGATATAGGAATTGCAATTGCCGGAATCATTGTTGATCTGAAATCTTGTAAAAACAAATAAACAATTATAAAAACAAGTATAAACGCTTCGTAAATGGTTGATTTTACTTGATTTATAGACGTGTCAATTTGATCTTTTACCGAATAGGTAATTTCATATTTAATACCTTCAGGAAATGATTTTGATACTTTATCTAAAACTTTTCGAACTTCAATATCAATATCACGGGCATTGGATCCCGATGTTTGTGTAATATTTAAGGTTAAACCCGGAAATCCGTTCACACTGTTATCACTCCCTACATTTGAAGCTCCAAACTCAATACGAGCTACATCTTTTAAAAATAAAACAGAACCGTCGTCATTGGTTTTAACAACCACATTTTCATACTCTTCGGGTAAACTAAAACGACCATTATGACGTAATGGAGTTTCAAAAACCTCTTCTGAGGCTTCACCAAATTTACCAGGCGCAATTTCAAAATTTTGATCTTTAATTGCTTTAATTAAATCTTGAGGTGTTAAATTATATGCAGCTAATTTATCTGGATTAATCCAAGTTCTCATTGAATAGTCACGCGCACCAACACGACTAACTGCCGCTACACCAGGAACACGTAATAATTCTCTATTAATATTAATTTGAGAATAAGCTTGTAAAAAAGTTTCGTCGTATACTTTTTGCGGATGATCAGAAAATAAATTAATCGTCATGATGTTTCCGCTTTGTCTTGGCGTTACAGATATTCCGGCTTCATTAACTTCAGATGGAATTTGTCCTGTAGCTTTTGACACTCTGTTTTGAACATTAACCGCAGCTTGATCTGGGTTTGTTCCTGCTTTAAAAAAAATTGAAATTGCACCAGAACCACTGTTACTTGCTCGTGATGAAATATATGTCATATTATCAACGCCATTTATGGCTTCTTCAATTGGTAAAAGTACAGATTGTGCAACTGTCTCTGCACTAGCTCCAGGATATGACATAGTTACACTAACACTTGGAGGCGCAATTTCTGGAAAACGCGTAATAGGTAATTTAAACAGTCCTATAAGTCCAAGCATAACAAACATTACCGAAATAACAATTGATAAAATTGGACGGCTTATAATAGATTTTAACATGATTAAATGGAATATAAATTAAAAAATCAGTTGTTACACTGATTTTATAGAATAGGATTTACTGTTACATTATCATTAAATTTATTGAAACCTGTAAGTATAATTACATCGTTTATTTTTAAACCATCGGTAACAATATAATTTTTGTTTGAAGTACCATCAATAGTAATGGGTTGTAAAGTAACTTTTTTGTTTTTATCTAACAGATATACAAATGTTTTATCTTGAATGGTGGTTGTAGCTTCTTGTGGAACTAAAATTACCTTATTTTTAGATTCTTTTAATTTTATAGTTCCCGTATTTCCAGATCGCATAACGTCTTCCGAATTAGGGAAACTTGCACGTAATGAGATAGATCCCGTACTGCGATTTACCTGACCGTTTACGGCATCAACTATTCCAGATTTGTTGTATTCTTTACCATCAGCCAAAATTAATTTCGCCTCAGGAATAATACTTCCTAATGTGTTTTTTATTGAGTCGTTATTGATGTTGTTTTTTGTAAAGTATAAATAATCAGATTCACTCATACTAAAATACACATAAACATCACTTACATCTGTTAGTACAGTTAATGGTGTTTTCTCTCCTTTAGTAATTAAGTTTCCAATTCGTTTTGGGATACGACCAATATAACCACTAACAGGTGCTTTTATTAAAGTAAAAGCCATGTTAATTTGTGCCGATGCTACTGCAGCAGAGGCTTTGGCTAATGAGGCGCGTGCAACTTCGTAATTTGCACGAACAGATTGTAATTGTACTGGAGCAATAACTTCGTTTTCGACCAATGGACGTAAACGATCTATTTCTAATTTGGCGTTTTTAAGCTTGGCTTTTTCAACGTTTTCACTTGCGATAGCATTGTTTAAAACTTCTTGATAAGGTAGCGGGTTGATTTTGAATAAAGCTTGTCCTTTTTCGACATAAGCACCTTCGTCAACGTAAATTTCGTCCAAAACTCCTTCAACTTGCGAACGAATTTCAACATTTACCTTTCCTTCAATAGTACCAATATAATCTTTTATGATAATTGCAGTAGTGGTATCAATTTTTAAAGCGGGCAATGATAGGGCATTTTCTGCTTTTTTTGAATTTTCGGTACTTTTATTACAGCTTTTTAAAGAGATAGAGGCTGCTGAAATACCAAGAATGGCAGTTATTAAATATATAGTGCTTTTTGTAGTAAGTTTCATATTTTTTTATTTGTGATGAATAAAGCAATATGAATGCCAAAGCTAAATAAAGGGGAGATCTTAGCTAAAACACAGTTTTATATCTTTAATGTGTGTAAAATGCGTGTAAATAATACACAGTTACTCAGAGGAACAAATCTCTAAATTGTACACATCAATGTTTAGTGACAAGTAGCGATCGGTAAGTAATTTTAAAGTTTTAAATGAAAAGCTGTAGTTGTTATTCCATACATTTTGATAGCCTGTAACTTCTATGTAAGCATCATGTTTTTCTGATAAATATTTCCAAACAGCTAAATCCTGAGTTAGCCCCATTAGGAAAGAATTTAAAGCCACCTCAAGTTTATTAGAGTAATTATTTGACTTTAAATACCACTTTCCATTATCTGCAATTTTTAATTTTTTTAAGTTACTAATTTCTAATATTTCATAAGCATTCCATGCAGATGTTGGGGCTGATTTTATTAATGTTGTAATTTCATTTTTATTCAAGTTCTTACCTGAAAATACCAATGTAATTTCTAATGAAATTTCATTTAGATAGTCATTCGAAGAACTTGAGTTTTTTTCATTAAAAATCATATTCCTTTATGATAAGATTGTTGAATGTAAATGTATCATTTTTTTTTAACTTAAAAAATTAATACAATTCATTTTCTGTAATACTATTTTTGTTAATTATCTCGTAAATTGTAGTATCTATTTTATGACACATTTCAACAAGCAATACAATGTTTTGATTTTCAGAGTCGGCAAAATGCGCTAAAGTAAACTCTTGATCCTCTTTAATTTCAAAGGTATTCCCTAATTCTTTAAATTCAGATGCAATAGCATATTTTACTATTAGCTTAAAAATAGTATTTCTTTTTTCTAATAATTCTTGTATGATATTGATTATTAGCTTTCGATCATTTAATCTTTCCATTGTTCACCTTTTCTCATTGATTTTGCAAAAGTATTATTTTATGTCTTACTTTCTAGCTTTTTGTTTAAAAATTCGTATATTAAGAGTGCTTTTTTTCGATTTGTTCCCCACATATATTCTCCAATTTTTCCACCAGATTGAATTATACGATGACAAGGGATTAAAATTGCGATAGGATTTTTTCCAATTGCAGTACCAACCGCACGGTTGGCTTTCTCAATTCCAATCTTATTAGCAATTTCGTTATAGGTAAAAATGCTTTTGTATGGAAGTTTAACCAATTCATTCCATATTTTTTCCTGAAATAGTGTCGCGTTTACAATCACATGTATCGGCATATTATTTTCTGGATTGTTTATTTTTTGAATGGCTTCTAAATGTATATTTTTCGATTTTTTAATGATCATCGCATTTTTAAACATTTTTTTCAAAACTTCAGTCGTTTCTACATCCGTTTCACAAAAGTGTAAAAAACAAATATAATCACTGATTGAGGCTATTAATGCTTTGCCAAAAATGGTTTGATAGATATTATAATATATGGTCAGGCCTTTAAATTCTTTTTTTATGTATTCGGCACTAAAAAACTTCAATTTAACGCTCGCTACAAAATCGTCATTTATAAATCCTGAATGAAATAAATCCTGTTGTTGCGTATATTTTATAATTCCATTTTTATTTATAATATTCAATAACAATACAAAATCATCAATCTCAATATGTGCCCATTGGGTCAGATAATCTGTAATGTCATTAAAATCGGTTTTTAAAGTTTTACTTGTTAAGGTAAATTTTTTATTTAATTCAATATGTTGAGAATAGAAATCAATAATATTTTGAATATACTGGTACGTAATTAAATTTTGATTGATATTTGTACTCATAATTAACTTATAATGTGTTAAGTATATAAATTACTAAAGTAATAAAATCATTTTAATTTTATTACAAAATAAATTGAGTTACACCAATCAAATTTTTATTTTTGCACAACAACACAAATATTTTATGTATAAATCAATTCTTCGTCCGTACTTATTCAAAAAAGATCCAGAACAAGCACATCATCTTACTTTTAATTTATTAAAAACAGTAAGTGCAATTCCAGGTGTTTCGTCTATAATTAAATCTAAATTTTTAGTTGAAGATAAACGACTTGAACGTGAAGTTTTTGGTATAAAATTTAAAAATCCAGTTGGTTTAGCTGCAGGTTTAGATAAAGATGCTATTGCTTTTAATGAATTATCAAATCTAGGTTTTGGTTTTGTAGAGATTGGAACTTTAACACCTAAAGCTCAAGACGGAAATCCTAAAAAACGTTTATTTCGTTTAATC
>CANRKI010000048.1 GCA_947631175.1 uncultured Flavobacterium sp. | reverse complement strand
ATATGCTACATCATATTTTACTTTTCTTGCCATAAAAAATGCCCCCAAAAGTGTCTAACTTTTTGGGGGCAGTGTATCTAATGACAGCCTTTTTTTATTTGTTTTGTAAAAAATTTATTACATTTTTCTCTATTCTTTCATTGATGTTTGTTATATCAGCTTTTTCAAATTTCTCACCTAAAATATTTTCGTAAAGTTCAATATAACGATCAGAAACACTTGCAATATATTCTTCAGTCATTTCTGGGATTTGTTGTCCTTCTTTTCCTTGAAAACCATTTGCAATAAGCCATTGTCGTACAAATTCTTTAGAAAGTTGTTTTTGCGCTTCTCCTTTTTCTTGTCGTTCCGCATATCCATCTGCGTAAAAATAACGTGAAGAATCTGGCGTATGAATTTCATCTATTAATACAATTTTTCCGTCTTTAGTTTTTCCAAATTCGTATTTTGTATCTACTAAAATTAATCCTTTTTCAGCGGCAATTTCGGTTCCTCTTTGGTAAAGTGCTCGAGTATATTGTTCTAAAACTAAATAATCTTGTTCCGAAACAATACCTTTTTCTAAAATCGTTTCGCGAGAAATATCTTCGTCATGTTCACCATTATCTGCCTTAGTTGAAGGTGTGATTATTGGAGTAGGGAACTTATCATTTTCTTTCATTCCCTCTGGCATAGTTACGCCACATAAAATGCGTTTTCCTAAAGCATATTCACGAGCGGCATGACCTGATAAATACCCACGAATTACCATTTCAACCTTAAAAGGCTCACATAAATGACCAATAGCGACGTTTGGATCTGGAGTTGCAATTAACCAGTTTGGAACAATATCTTGTGTTAATTGCATAAATTTAGTAGCAATTTGATTTAGGATTTGTCCTTTAAACGGGATTCCTTTTGGCATGACCACATCAAAAGCAGATAAGCGGTCTGTGGCAATCATTACCAATAGGTTGTCATTAATATTATAAACTTCGCGAACCTTACCGCGGTACACATTTTTTTGCCCAGGAAAGTTAAAGTTTGTTGTTGTAATAGTGTTCATAATTGAGTTGTGTGTTTAAAGGATCAAATATACAAACTCGTAGTTTATATTTACAACAAAAAATAGCATTACAAGGAATTAAATGTGTTTATAGCTTTAATATATAATTCGTAAAACTCTTGGTCCTGTTCTTCTTTTAAATTTGTGATGGCAACTGATAAGGTATTTTTAGCTTTTTCGATTTGCGAGTCTTTAATTTCGCACAAGCTTTTGTAATACATTAAAGCACCATAAATATCTTTATGTACTTTTACTGTTGATGGTAAATTACAAATCCATTTTAATTCGATTAAGATAGCAGATAAGTCAAAATCTTCTTCAATACACAGATTAAAATAATCATAAGCTTGATTTAAAAACACTTCAAAAATTTCGGTGTCTTTTGTTTGATTGTTTAGATATTTATTTTTTGCTTTTAGATATAAAGTTTTCATTTCTTGAATATCTTTTTTCTTAAAATTTGCCAAACTTAGACAATAAAGGATATTAAAGTGATGTATGGTAAAGTTATCCGAATCTTCTAAAAAAATAGCATTTCCGTTAATAAGGCAAGTATCTAAATCATTATTTATAATGGCGTTTTTTACAACATATTCTAAATTTTTGTAAGATTTAGAAAATATAAATCCGTTTAAATGAATTTGGTTAGCACGTTCTAATAATTCGTTTTTTACGTCTATATTTTGTGTTTTTTTTGCTAATAAAGTAAGCGCTTTACCATAAATTAAACAGGTTTGTTCGTAAAAATTAGGTAGGTTAGAATAGTTATCACCTATATTTTTAAGTAAAAATTGATTTATATTATTGTACATATAGGCTACAAAATCTTGTGCTGCATATAGTATTTGCGGCTGCTGATTTTCGTTATAAACTTCTAGTAAATCTTCGGCATGAAAATAAAAACTAATTAAATCTTTTGTTTGCTTTACTTTAGGCTGTAAAAGTGTGGTTAGTTCTAAAAAGTTTGCATTGCTATGTTGTGTACATTTATAGATATTTTGTACATACGATTGAAAGTAAGGATCGTCACCGTTTAAAAATTGTTTGTAAAATTCAAAAGCGGTTTTATAGTCTTTTAAATCAAAATACATATTTGCTACAGCAGCAGCAAGTTTTGAGTTTTTTGGAAACGTTAGTATATCATTTTTTAAGTTTGTTCCGTATTTAGTATTAAAATCGTTGTTTAAAATGCAGCCAAAATTAATTTTATGTTTTAGGATTACATGGTACATTAAAGCAATTAGGTTTGGATTTTTTACCAGTTCTCCTTTTTTGTAAAGCTTAATTAATTGCTTACTATATGCAATACAGTTTTTACTATCATTATTTTTGTTTGATAGAAAATGTTGCCATAAGTAAATTTCGGCTTGATCGTATTCTTTATGAATTAAAAGGTTAAGACCTAAATTTAAATTTCGCGCATCTAAGTACGGAAAGCTTTCATACGAACTTTGTAAAAGTTCGTATGCATGAGATAAGTTATTATTACGGCAATGTGCTTTCGCTAAACGATATAGCAACTTTGCTTTATTAATTTTTAGTTCGTTGTTTATTTGACTTACTTTATGCAAATCTAATATATGGTTTACAACCAGCTCAATTTCTTTTTTGTATAATTTGTAATGCCCAATATAAGCTTTGTAGAGCCAATCGTGCGCAATTAATTTTTCGGTTTTAAAGATGTCATTATCAATAATAAAATTTGCATCTTTAATAACTTGCTCGTAATCATTAAATAACCAATCCGAGTTTAATTTTATCTTTACACAGCGTAAGTCAAAATTATTTGGATCTATATTTAAATTTTTATCAATTAATTCTATGGCAGTTTTGCCTAGATTTTCTAATCTAGTGCCAAATTCATCTGATTTTTTTTTAATATTCTCAATATCAGATAAAATGCTTTTTAATGTAGTACAAAGAGTGTTATTTATAAGCATAAATATATAAGGTAAATTATAAGGCTTGCATTTTGTATAACTCCTAAATGAATATTTTAGTATATATTTATCTTAATTTCCCTTAATTCTTTTTAAAATTTTAGCTAAAAATTTTTTTCCATCTTTGTTTTCTTTTTTTATCTCTTTGATTTCCAGTGTATTTATGTCTGTTTTTGATAATTCATAGCTAAAAGTGAATTTTGTAATATTTTTTTCTTTTTTTAACAAACCAAAGCGTAAGTCATTAAAAATTATCCCGTTGTTTGACTTTTCAAGTGTATACCAACCTTCTGAGATATCAATTAATTGTTTAAATTCTGGATGATTTTTATATGAATTACCTAAATTTTCATTCTGTAAATAGCTATCGAAAATTATTGGTTTAGAGTCGAAAAGTGAATAATCGGCTAGCAAAAACGAATCTTTTGTCATCACGTTTGCATTCCATAAAATGATATTGCTAAAAGTTGGTTTTACAATTATCTCTGTATACTCAATATTTTGACTGCTTAAGGCCTTTTCAAATTTATTTACTACATAAGTTTTGATTCCTAAGCCTAAAATTAAATAGGCAGTTGTGATATAAAAACCACGAATTAACCATTTTTTTCGGTTAATAAAATCTTGATTTTTAAACACAAAATACAAACAAATTATCCAAGGAATGGTGTAAAAAATATCAATTACAAAAATTGATTTTAAAGCTACTTTATATGGCAAAGGCCAAAATATTTGTGTGCCCCAAGTTGTAAAAGCATCAATGATGGAATGTGTAAATAAAATTAAAAAGGTGGCTTGTGTTGCGTGAAATAATTTAATTTTTCTCTTTTCGATTTTAAAAATAAGACTTCCTAAAAAAACAGATAAAAATAAATAAAAAATTATTGAATGACTTAATCCGCGATGAATAGAAATGGCAGTTAATGGATCAAAAAGTTTTCCGAACCAAATATCCAAGTCCGGGAGAGTTCCAATTATAGCGCCATAAATAAAACTTTTGTTTTTTAATTGTTTGCCTAAAACGGCTTCTGCGGTTGCAATTCCAACAACTATTTGTGTTAATGAATCCAATTTTTTGTAAATAAATTAAAATTATATGTAACATTTTTTGGTATTTTATAACTAATATTGCTTTATTCAACCAAAAAAACTTTAAAATGTCTGAGTTTATAATTCAAACTAAAAATCTAAATTTCCAATTCGATAAAAGTAGAAAGATTTTAGATAATTTATGTTTAAATATTCCTAAAGGTAGTATTTATGGCTTTTTGGGTCCAAACGGAGCCGGAAAATCAACGACGATGCGACTAATAACAGGGTTAATTAATCAACAAGGTGAAAATTCTATTTATTTATTCGAAAAACCACTAACCGAACAGTTGCCTCAAGTTTTTGAAAAGGTTGGTTGTATTATTGAGCATCCAACTTTATATCTTCACCTTTAGGGTTACGATAATTTACGCTATGTGGCTACGATTCGTAACGTTGCTGAAGTAAAAATTGCTGAAGTTTTAGAGGTTGTAGAGTTAACTAAATTTAAAAAAGTTAAAGCGGGGCAATATTCGCTGGGTATGAAACAACGTTTGGCAATTGCTATGGCTTTGCTTAACGATCCTGAACTTTTAATTTTAGACGAGCCAGTTAATGGTTTAGATCCGCAGGGAATTATTGATATTCGAAATCTGTTAAAAAAAATTAATAAAGAAAAAGGAACAACCATTTTCATCTCATCACATTTATTAGCCGAAATTGAGAAAACGTGTACACATGTTGCTATTTTAAATCAAGGAAAAGTTGAGTTTGAAGGATTGATTTCTGAGCTTAAAACCAATAACGTAAATACTTTTGTTCGCATCAAAACAGATGATTTAGCTTTACATGAATCTACTTTACAACAATTTGAAACGAAAAAAGTAGCACAAAATGAATTTGATATTAAGATTGAATCCGAAGCCGAAATACCAACAATTATTCAAAAATTAGTACAACTTCAAATCCCTATTTTCGAGGTAAAATCCACTGGTGGTTTAGAGGATTGGTTTATGAACGTAACAAAAAAATAACATGATAGCATCTTTTTTTAAAACATATAAAGCCGAAGGAATTAAACTTAAAAATACGTATATCTATTGGCTTGCACTTATACTAACTTTTGTTACACCTACAATTTACGTTGCATTTCATCTATTTAAATTGAAAGAATATAACAAAGAAATTTATCCAAATTTTAAAATATTCGAAATTGTTTTTAATGATATCTCAGGTTCTTATTTGAGCTTTTTTTATTTGTTGACACTTGTTTTAGCAACATCAAGACTTGCCCAAGTAGATTTTAAATACAACACTTGGCAAATGGTCGAGACGTTGCCAGTATCCAAATTCAATATTTATTTCAGTAAGTTTTTACGTGTTATTTCGGTATTGTTTATTGGGTTACTTGCAGTAATTGTCATCTCTATATTATCAGCATTATTTTTATATTTATTGGTTGATAATAAAGAAAATGTATCTCTTTCTTTACCAATAATACCATACTTACAATATTTAACCAAAGGTATTGTAGCTTCGTTATTTGCAGTAAGTGTATTGTTTTTTATCAGCATTCGCTTTTCAAACTTTATTTTTACCATGCTAATTGGGTTTGGATTAATTATTGCCATGCCAATTTTAAATGCTTTGGGTAAACTTCCTAAATGGGAAATGTATAAATTGATAGGAAATGTTACCGATGCAAAATCAGACATCGGAAAATGGTTTACTTATTCCGATTATGTAAGTATCTGTTTGGCAATTCCGTTTTTAGTAGTTGGCTATTTTTGGTATAAAGATCGCACGTTTAAAAACGCATTTATTCAGCATAAAAAACAACTTTTACTATCTGTTGCTACAATTGTTGTGTTTTTTGGTTTAGCTTATTATTTTTTGTTGCCAAATCAACAACTGCCATCCAATAAAACCGTTGTTCAGGGTGAAGTTATAAGTACAGTACCTTTAAAAAATGTATATTTAATTGATCCCGTTTTAGATGATACGCTGGGCGTTACAACCATAACAGACAATAAGTTTAGCATGGAAATTAAAAAAGAAATGCCACTTGGTCAATATAATATTTTTATAGATAATAAAGTAGGGAAAAGTGTATTTATGGCAACTAATGACAATATTATTTTAGACTATAAAAAGTTAGGAGATAAAAATTCGTACAAAATATTAGGTACTCGAATTGCCGAAAACGTACTTAATTTTAATTCGTTTAATTTTAATAATGTAAGTTATCAGTTAGAAAACAATATAGATTTAGATGATACAGAAGCGTATTTTAAAAATATTGAGGCGGAGCATAACGACAATATTAAAAATATGCTTACAACTTATACAGCAGATAATTTTATTCCGCGTCAGGACTTTTTAGAGATAAACGAAAAGAATATTACAATAAGCACCCTCTTACTTTACGATGAATATCAAAAAAAATACAATCTTAATTTCAATAAAAAATTACCCGAAAATAAATTCATTACCAATTTAGAGAAAACCATAACATTAAACGATAATACTTTAATAAACAACAGCGAATACGCCACCTATATTAAATACCAATATATAAAGTCTGATACTACCGATTTAGATGAAGATACAAAGTTTATAAACGCCATAGCTAAACTTAAAAAATCTGATTTTAAAGACCGTTTAGTATTTAATTTAGCAAAGCAATCTTTAGAGAACACTAAAGATGCTAATAAGATAGCACAAATCGAGACGCAGTTTCAAGATCAATTTTTAAACCCAAAAGTCACTCAAAACTTCAAGCAAAATATTACAAACGCCAAACGCATGGCATTAGGGCAAACCGCACCAAACTTTTTAGCGACAAATTCAAAAGGCGAAACCGTTTCTTTAGACAGTTTTATAGGCAAATTTGTTGTGATCGATGTTTGGGCAACTTGGTGTGGACCATGTCAATACCAATCGCCACAATTTGATAAAGTTGCTAATACCTACAAAAAAAGCGACGATATTGTCTTTATCGCACTTTCTGTCGATGAAAAAATCGATAAATGGATTATAGACATAAAAGATAAAAAGGTAAACGTATTACAGTTGCACGTTAAAAATGAAACCGAATTTTCAAAACTATACAATATAAGTAGTATACCACGCTTTATATTAATAGGAAAAAACGGCGAATTAATTAATAGCTCACTGCCATTTCCAAGCACAGACGAATTCGAAATCGAACTACAAAAACACCTAAAACCATAAATTAAAAATCCCGTACACAATTTAGGTACGGGATTTTTTTATTTGTAGCGCTAAAAAACAACCATTATACAAAGGTTTTAAACCTGCTTTCGCTTTTATCTTTTTCTACGTAAACTTCAAAAAAGGATATCAGCTCTATCAGGGCTAAACGCAAACCATGACTTTTCAAACTATTTATTTATAAACTTTAAAACCTCCTCCGAATCATCATACTTGTGATAAATATCTGAGTGAAAAGCGTCTAACTTTAATAATAAACTGGCTAATTTATATTTTTCTTCCTCTGTTAAATCACCTGTAACAACATGCGATGCTTTTCTTATTTGATTCATATGTTTGTCCAATAGTTTTAAACCATTTTCCGAAATACAAATCAACTTAGCTCGTCTGTCCTTAAGGTCATCAACTTGGTCAATCCAGCCATTAGTAACCAGCCTGCCTATAATTTGCATTCCAGGCGACTTTTCATGAACATTACGTTTTATTAAATCCATTTTTGTCATAGGTCCACACGCTCTTAGGTTTATTAAATAAATAAAATCCTCCTGAGAAACAAATGGCGTATCCATAATAATTGCTTTCGAGTACAATTTAGCATATCGATTCATGTGTACAATTAAGGTGTTAATTATACTATCTAACGATCTGCCATTTTCCTTACCATCCCATATAATATTTTTATCTGTTAAATCCGAGTTTAACCACGATTTAAATTTGCTAAAATCATATTTAGACAGCTCATCGCCAGCGCAGAATAATTCATATTCTTCCACTTGCTTAATCAATTCTTTAACTAATAAGTATCTCATATTCAAGTAAAAAATAAAATGTAAGTATTAAAATAGTGATAACTTAAAAGTATAAAAAATATTACTTTTTTAAGTTTTTATTTATCCTTTTATTGGTGTTTTATTGTTCTTTTTTTTTGTTGTTTTTATACATAATTAAAATATTTTCAATGTTTTTTAACTCTTTTTTAGTGTGTTATAGTTTTATTTTTTTGCCGAAAATGATAAATACCTTCAATGTTATTATTTAAATCGTAAAAATATAAAATGGATATATTTTATGAGGAAATACAATAATTAAACAGTTGTTTAGTTTTAAATAATTTAAATTGGTATGTAATAGGTGTTTATTTCTGTCATTTAAATAAAATAATTAAATTTTTACAATAATCATAAGCTTTATTAGTTTTAAATAATACTAAATAGGTTTTTATAAATTTAAAATTTATCAAGAAATGAAAAAACATTATTTTTTATTTATCTTATTAATATCTTTTACTTCAATTGCTCAGGTAGGTATTGGAACAAGTGATCCTAAAGCAACATTAGATATTGTTGCAAAACCAGATGATTTATCTAGAATTGATGGTGTAATTGCTCCGCGAATGACAGGAGAACAGTTAAAGTTAAAAGATCCTTTATATACATTGGACCAAACAGGTGCAATTGTATATGTTACAGAAACACCTATTAGTAGTTCTGCTAAAACTGTAAATATTACTTCTTCGGGGTATTATTATTTTGATGGAACTGTATGGGTAGCCTTGAAGAAAGACGTTGAAGTGCCAGATTATAATGATGGAGCTGTTCGAATGGCCTTAGCAGTTGTTAATCCTCAAAATTCAGGAGCTGTTGGAGCCTTTGCTGTTGCATCATTTAGATTTCCAACCGCAACAAAAATTGATACAAATTTAATTCAACAAAATTCGCCAACGGTGTTCTAGGTTAATAAAGCAGGATATTACAGCTTTTCTTTTTATGGTGTTTTACTATCTCCTTCCAACCAAGGAGGTACAGGATCAGTTCGTATTCGCCTTTTAAGAAATGGGGGAGCTACAAATCCTGGTGTAACATCTATTGGTTATGGTGCTGGTTCAACAAACATGAATTTAGGTTTATCTATTGTACTTTTACTTAGAGAAGGAGATCGTTTCGAATTTCAGGGAAGTTATACAAGAGCTATAACTTTAGGTAGTTGTAATTTAGGTGTTGTTTATTTAGGAGAATAAGTTAGTGAAGTATATATAGGTTATAAAGTTAAGAGAGTAATCAAAAACATCGCATCTGGTATTTATTTAGATACTAGAATGCGATGTTTTTTTAATTGGTAATATGTCACTAAATGTGTTTTTTTTGTTAGATTTTCTTTGTGTTCGACTTTATTTATTGAGTTTTAAATAGATTAAAGGAAAAAATAGTTTTTCTGTAACATTTTATTAAGGTAAAATAATGTTAAAACCAATAAATCTTAATGATAAATTAAATGCGTGTTGTTTTATTTTTATTAAAACAACTACTTTGTTGTTGATAATATAAAAAATAACTTCTTTTGTTTTGGCTATTTTTTTTTATTAATTTTTTATTAACTTTTGAAAAAATTTTAACTATACAAATTAATGAGACAAACAATGAATTTATTGATGACAACTTTTATGTTGTTATTATTTCAAATTGGTTTTGCTCAACAAAGGCAAATTTCAGGTACGGTACAAGAACCGGACGGATTTCCTTTGCCAGGAGCAAGTGTTGTAATTAAAGGTACAACAATAGGTACAAGTACTGACATGGACGGGAAATTCCAATTATCAGCAAGTACAGGTGATGTTATTACAGTATCTTTTTTAGGATACAAAACTCAAGAAATTACA
This sequence comes from uncultured Flavobacterium sp., assembly GCA_947631175.1. GTDB lineage: Bacteria > Bacteroidota > Bacteroidia > Flavobacteriales > Flavobacteriaceae > Flavobacterium. The sequence goes on along the minus strand of CANRKI010000048.1, from coordinate 7,346 downwards.
GTAACATCAAACAACAATTACTCAGTTTCGATGATTGCAGATCAAAACGAATTAGAGGAGTTAGTAGTAGTTGGTTATGGTGTTCAGAAAAAGAAAGACGTTACAGGAGCGATTTCTCAAATTAAAGGAGAAGAAATTCAAAATCTTGTAACACCATCTTTTGATCAACAATTAGCAGGTCGTGCTGCTGGGGTTCAAGTAACAACAAACGGAGGTGTTTTAGGTGAAGCTCCAAGAATTAGAATTAGAGGTACATCTTCGATCAGTTCTGGAAATGGACCTTTAGTAGTTTTAGATGGAGTTCCATTAATTTCTTCTAACATTGGTGGTGTTGCAGATGTAAACCCTTTAGCTGATATCAATCCAAATGACATTGAATCATATGAAGTGTTAAAAGATGGTTCTGCTACAGCTATTTATGGTTCTAGAGCAGCAAATGGTGTAATTTTAATTACAACTAAAAAAGGTAAGAAAAACAGTTTTGACATTAATTATAGTGCAATGACTGGTATTGGTTCTCCAATGAAAAAATATGATTTATTAAATGGAGATCAATTTACTATAATATCAAACGAAAAAAGATCTAATGCTGGATTAGGACCATGGGCTTCTCAAACAGGAGTTAATACAAATTGGCAAAATGTTGTATTAAGAAACTCTGCAGCTCAAATGGATCATAATTTAAGTTTATCAAGTGGTACTGAAAATGGTAGATACTATTTATCTTTAGGATACTCTGAGCAAGAAGGTTCTACAGTGGCAAATGACTTAAAAAAATATTCAATCAGAGCTAGTGTTGAACAAGATTTAAATAAAAGAATCACAATTGGAGGTTCTGTTGCTTTAAACAGAAATGACTTAAACGCTATGAATAAAAGTTCATCTGGTTTAGGAGGAATTATGTTTAACTCTTTAAGACAGCTTCCAAACGTACCTGTTTACGATGCATCAAATCCAACAGGATATAATGTTGACATGAACGGATCTGGTGATCCTTTAAATGAGATTGGTTATTTACCTAACTTCTCTAAATCTGGAGGTAACTTATATAACATTCAGTATGCATTAGATAAAAATTTCTATAAATCTAAAATCAATAGAAATATTGTTAACTTATTTACTAATGTTAAACTTTTTGAAGGATTAACTTATAGATTCCAAGTTGCTTATGACTATGCTTTCAATGACGACAGAACTTTCTGGAGTCCATTACACGGTGATGGTTATGGATATAATGGTTTATTCCAACAATATAACGTTAAAGAAGAATTATATAACGTACAAAATATTTTAAACTACAACAAAACTTTTGGAGACAACCATAACATTGGTTTAACTGGAGTTTATGAAGTTCAAAAAAATACATATTCATACAATGCAGCGGTTGGTCGTGATATGACTTCTGATTTCTTCAACCAAAACATTGTAACAGGTGCATTCTCTACACAAAATATTTACGGTTCTATGACAGAACACGGTATCAAATCATTAGTTGGTAGAGCATCATATAACTATGCAAGTAAATATTATTTACAAGCATCTATTCGTCGTGATGAAATTTCAAAATTACATCCATCAAACAGAGCTGAAACAATGGTAGGATACTCTGCAGGATGGAACATTGCTAATGAAAATTTCTGGGAAGGAATTCGTGGTACTGTTAACGAATTTAAGTTAAGAGGATCATATGCTGAAACAGGTAACACATCTTTCAGTAACTATGCTTACCAAGGATTATATGGTTTACAAAACTACGGTGATCTTAATGGTATTGGATACACACAATTTGGTAACAATAACTTATTCTGGGAAAAATCAACTAAATTAGATTTAGGTGTTGATTTAGCTTTCCTAAATAATCGTATTAGATTAGCTGCAGATTATTTCCAAAATACATCTAAAGACATGATCTTACAAAAAGCTGTTCCACCAAGTTTTGGAGTACCTTTTAATATCATTACTGTTAATGCTGGTGAAATGGTTAATAGAGGTATTGAACTTGATTTAACAGCAAACGTAATTAATACTAAAGATTTTGAGTGGATTATTAATGCAAATGCTACTTTCCAGAAAAATGAAGTTAGAAAATTACCTGACGGTAAAGATATTTTCTTAACTTACTCTGATGTTGCAACATTAAATAACAACAACGTAATTAGAGAAGGTGAGAGTATTCACTCTATTTATGGTTTTGAGTACCACGGAGTAAATCAAGCAAATGGTAACCCAATTTTTGTTAAAGCTGACGGTACGTTAGTACAACAAGATTTAAATGATAACTCTTATAGTGTATACGATGTAAACAATCCAACAGATATGTCTGTTGCATCTACTTTAAGTGCTACAAATGACCGTAAAGTTTTAGGAAATGTTGATCCTACTTATTTTGGAGGTATTACAAATACTTTTAAATACAAAAATGTAGACTTAAACTTCTTAATCCGTTTTAGTGGTGGTAACGAAATTTTCAACTATACAAGAAGAGAATTATTAACACAAAGTTTTAACAATAACTCTACAGAAATTTTAGGAAGATGGCAGTCGCCAACTAACCCTGGAGATGGTGTTACGCCTCGTTTAGACGCAAGTAATGACGCAGGATTTACAGGATCACTTGCTAATACAAGATTTGTTGAAAAAGGAGATTTCATCTTCTTAGATAACATCCAAATCGGATATTCTTTTGATAAAAAATTATTAGAAAGAGTAAACATGAAAAAAGCAAGATTATTTATTACTGCTCAAAATGTTTGGATGATAACTGATTATAAAGGAATCGATCCTGAGATGGTAACGTCTTATGGTACAGATTCATATGGTGTTCCAAGAAATAGAATTATTTCAATGGGATTAAACGTTGGATTTTAATTGATAAAAATTGATAAAATATGAGAACATTTAAAAAATATATAATTTCTTCGGCTATACTATCATTGGCTTTAACTGGTGTTAGTTGCTCGGATGATCAGGTTTTAGATTTAAAGCCTATTAACTCTATTGACGAGTCTACTGCATTCAGTACGCCTGCTTTAATTCAAGCATCTGTTAATGGTATGTACCAAGCGGCTCAAGTGGGGTATTATACAGGTTCAGGACGTGGTTATGTTTGGGGTGCTGCATATACGCAACAAAATGATATGCGTGGTGAAGATGGTGTTAACACTGCAGCTTTTTACCAAATTACTTACCAAGCATCTTACGATGGTAACTCGGCTAATAACGTATATTATTGGGTAGATGGCTACCGTTTAATTAACCGTTGTAACTTAGTAATTGAAGGAGTTGCTAATGCTGTTAATGCTGGTATTATTGATCAAGCAACAGGTGATGATTATATTGGTCAAGCTAAATTCTTACGTGCTATCACTCATTTCGAATTATTAGTACATTTTGCAAGACCATACCAAGACAATCCAACAACTAACTTAGGTGTGCCTTACAGAGATTATGCAATTAATAACTCTTCTGCTGTTGATTTAGCTTTTAATGATGGACGTTTAACTGTTGCTGAATCTTATATTAGAGTTTTAGAAGATTTAGATGACGCTGAAAACATGATCTCTGAAACAGCTTTATATAAAGGAACTAGAAATGCTGCTATTGCTTTCAAGGCACGTGTTAAATTACATAAAGCTGATTGGCCAGGTGTATTAACTGAAATTGCTAAAATCGAATCTTCATATTCGTTAACTGCAACGCCATCTGGTGTTTTTGATAACAACAGTACAAATACAGAGTCTATCTTCTCTATTCAACATTCACCAGCTGTTAATCCAGGTGTTAACGCTGCTTTAGCTTCTCAGTATAAAAGAAGAATGTTAGTTGCGATTTCTCCAATTATTTGGAATGATCCAGAATGGTTAGTTGATGATTTACGTAGAAATGAAACAACTGATTCAGGATCTAGCGATGATACTGGTAATATTGTTTACAGTAGTGCAGGAGTTAAGTACTCTAATAAGTACAGAGACACAAGTACGTATTCAGACAATACACCAATTATTCGTTTTGCTGAAGTTTTATTAATGAAAGCTGAAGCTGAGGCTCGTGTTGCTAATTCAGTAACTACAGACGCTCTTAATGCTTTAAATGCTGTTCGTAACAGAGCTTTAAGTAATCCAGATAGCCAAGGTTATACTTTAGCTTCTTTCTCAAGTGCTGCTGATTTTGTTCAAAAAGTTATTAAAGAAAGACGTATTGAGTTTTTATTAGAAGGAAGACGTTGGGCTGATATTCACCGTTTACAAAACGATGCTTTAGCGCCTATTAATGGTATTCCTGCTAAATTAGCTAATGGTGCTATTCCATCTGATAGCTATACTCCAGGAACTCCATATACAGGAGAATTAGGTACTCCAGCTATTCCATATTCTAACTATAGATTTGTTTGGCCTTTACCAATTTTAGAAACATCGGTTAATCCAGTTTTAGCTGAACAACAAAACCCTGGTTACTAAACATTGAATTTTTCATAAAAAAAATCCCGCCGAAGCGGGATTTTTTATTTTAATTCAGTTGATTAAAAAATGTTTTTATCATAAATTCTGGTGTTATATCTTTGGTTCCATCTGCTTTAACTTTTGCAAGTAAAATAGCTATTCCGTTTGGATCTAACCCCATTAATAAACCTATTTCATTAATTTTATTCACTTCTTTTTCATGCCAATTTCCATCGCATTGCATCACTAAAATCAATCGGTATAATTGAATAATTCGATCTGTAAAATTAACCTGGACTTTTTCAATCTCATCAGTATAAAGCTTATAATAAGTCGTTTTATCAATACCAAAATCTTCCGCAATTAAACTTAAAAAATCTATTTCTTTGTCATGCAGAATGCCATCTATTTTAGCCAATTCGATTAGTTGTTTTAAAAAAAACACTTTTTCTTCAAAAGTCTCCATTTTCGTTTTATTTATAGTATCATAAAAATAGATAAATAACTTTATTTTAAAACGTAAAAGTTCTTATCTTTTTAAATCGATTAAAATTAAAATTTTAAAGTAAATTTGCATATAATTTTATTTAGCCTTGAATACGCAAGTCCCAACTTATAGTTTAGCTGCCATTTTAAAACGTGTGAAACAGATTGTTAATCAACATACGTTTCAAAAGTTTTTTTGGGTAAAGGTTCAAATTTCAAAAATTAAATCTGATAAAAACGGAAATTATTATTTGAATTTAATTCAAACTCAAGATGGAACCGTTATTGCAAAATGTGAGGCTTATATTTGGGCAAGTCATTATCTAAAAATTGCACATAAATTAAAGGATGATACAACTCAAATTTTAAAAGAAGGCGTTGAGGTTTTGTGCTATTGTGCGATTGATTTTTCTGAGGTTTATGGACTTCGTTTGCAAATTACAGACGTGGATTTATCTTTTAGTTTAGGTGAGATTGAAAAACGTAAGTTGCAGACTTTAGAATTTTTAAAGAAAAATCAACTTTTAAACAAAAATAAAACGCAAAAACTCCCTCTCGTTATTCAAAAAATTGCTTTAATTGCATCAATAACAAGTGCTGGTTTTGAGGATTTTATAAAACAACTTCAACATAATGAATTTAATTTTGTGTATCAAATTTCGGTTTTCCCATGTAATGTTCAGGGGGAAAATGCAGTTTTAGATATTACAAATGCTATGAGTCAGGTTGATATTACTCAATTCGATTGTGCTGTTTTAATTCGAGGTGGCGGATCTAAATTTGATTTAGAGGTTTTTAATGATATTAAATTAGCGCAAAGCATTGCAAATTTTCAACTTCCTGTATTGACAGGGATAGGGCACGAAACGGATTTGAATATTGCAGATTTAGTTGCGTATCAACATTTTAAAACGCCAACGGCGGTTGCAGCATTTATTCTATCTAAAACACAGCATTTTTATATTTTTATCAATCAAAATTATCAATCAATAATTGATAATTATACCTCAAAAATAGTACAGAATAAACATAAAATACAACAGTTAGGAAGTTCGATAAAGGCAAATGCGATGCAACTCTCTCAAAAAGAAAGTCAAAAACTGCATCAAACCAGTAATCATATTTTATTAGTGAGTCAGCAAAAAATTCATCAACAAAAAATACATTTAAAAACCAATACGCAAAAATTGAGTTTTTATATTCAAAATCCAATTCAAAATCAAGCGGCTTATTTGCAAAAATCGACGGCTTTATTACACGCGCAAGTACAACGAAATTTGGTTTTATCTGATAAAAAAATGACTACAAATTTGCATTTAATTCAACATTTTGTTTTGGCTAAAATTAATGCAGAAAAGCAACGAATTGAACAATATGCGCATATTCCCGAGGCTTATAATCCGCAAAATGTTTTAGATTTAGGATATGCTATTATTCGAAAAGATAAAAAGTTAGTCACACCCAATACGCCGTTACAAATTGATGATGAATTAGAAATTGAATTGGCCGATAAAATATATAAAGTACAAATTAAAAATCTATCCGAAATACCAAAATGGAAGAATATAATTACGAAAAAGCAGCATCAGAATTAGAGCAAATTTTAGAAGAATTGAAGTCTGATACTATTAGTATTGATCAATTAGCAGAACGTGTGGAGAAAGCAGGGAAACTTATTGTATTTTGTAAGGAAAAACTAACGGCTACGGAACAGAATGTTACTGAAATTATTCAAAAGCTAGGTCTTTAGTGTGGTTTAAAAAAAATAATTGATAAAATAAACTATCTTTGCCCTTTAATATAATAGAAAATGACAAATAACGATATTTTCAAAAAGTTGCGTGTTGCATTAATGCTACGTGACGATCAAATTGTTGAGATTTTAGAATTGGTTGACTTTAGAATTTCAAAAGGTGAAATTGGTAACTTTTTCCGTTCTGAGGATCATCCAAAATATGTAGAATGTGGCGATCAAGTATTGCGTAACTTTTTGAATGGATTGGTTATTCACTTACGTGGTACTAAAGAGGAACCAAAAGTCCCAAGTGAGGTTATTGCAAAACATAAAGCTACGCCAGAAACTGCTGTAAAAACCTCTTCAGACAAGCCTAAAAAAACATTCAAGCCAAACGATAAGCCGCGTGTTAAAACAAATGCTTCGGGTAAAAAATATGTAAAAAAGGATAAGCCAACTCCTGTAGTTGAAAAAGTGAAGTTCAATAACGGTAAACCGAATAAAAAATAATATTCCTACATCCCTTAAAATTGATTTGTTTTAAGGGATTTTTTTTTGTTGTTTAAAAATAAAAACCCGCTAAATAAAAATTTAGCGGGTTTGCTTTTGTTTGCGGAGAAAGAGGGATTCGAACCCCCGGACCTGTTACAGTCAACAGTTTTCAAGACTGCCGCATTCGACCACTC
>CANRKI010000047.1 GCA_947631175.1 uncultured Flavobacterium sp. | reverse complement strand
ATGTCTAATCTAAGGGATGATAGTTTTAGAGATAGCATATCAACTGTCGATAAACAAGGTAAAAGGGTTTGGGTTTACCCTAAAAAACCTAAAGGAAACTTATACGATAAACGCAAAATTACAAGCTACTTGTTACTTGCCATTTTGCTTATCGCACCATTCATAAAAATAAACGGAAACCAACTGTTCTTATTTAATATAATCGAACGTAAATTTTCAATTTTCGGTTTTCCTTTCTGGCCACAAGATTTTTATCTGGTCGTAATTTTAATGATTATTGGTGTTGTAGGTTTAACCTTATTCACTGTAGTATTTGGCCGCATATTTTGTGGTTGGATTTGTCCGCAAACCATATTTATGGAAATGGTTTTTAGACGAATAGAATACTGGATTGAAGGAGATCGAAACGCTCAAATTAAGCTTGAAAAACAAGAGTGGAATGCCGATAAAATTAGAAAAAAAGTAAGCAAATGGATCATATTCTTCATCATCTCATTTTTAATAGCTAATGTTTTTTTAGCTTACATCATGGGAAGTGAAGTTGTTTTAGACATGATCAAAAAAGGACCCTTCCATAATACATCAACACTAATTAGTTTACTAATTTTTACCGCTGTATTTTACTTTGTATTCATTTGGTTTCGTGAACAAGTTTGTATTATCGCCTGCCCATATGGCCGTTTACAAGGCGTGCTACTAGACAATAAAAGTGTTATTGTTGCCTACGACTACGTTCGTGGTGAAGGTGAAAAAGGAAGAGGTAAAATTAAAAAAGATGAAGACAGAAAAACAAGCGGAAAAGGAGATTGCATCGATTGTAAACTTTGCGTACACGTTTGTCCAACCGGAATAGATATTAGAAACGGAACACAACTCGAATGTATAAACTGTACAGCTTGTATTGACGAGTGTAACACCGTAATGGAATCTGTAGGCTTACCTAAAGATTTAATTCGATACGCATCAGAAGCTGAAATTGCAAATAAAGAAAAATTTGTATTCACAGCTCGAATGAAAGGCTACGTTGCCGTTTTAGTTATATTAATTGGCTTTTTAGTTGGAACCTTATTTTTACGTAGCGATGTCGAAGCTACAGTTTTACGACTACCAGGACAATTATATGAACACAAAGGAGATAACATCTCTAACGTATTCACCTTTAAAATGGTAAACAAAACTGCCGAAAACTACGATAACATCACCCTAAAAATAGCAAATATAGCTGGGGAAATAAAACTAGTTGGTAACGAAAACCCTGCCATTCCAAGCCAAGGAATGATACAAGGTACTTTGTTTATCGAAATAAACGAAGCTTTATTAAAAGCAGATAAAACCGAAGTAGTGATCGAAGTTTACAGTGACGGAAAATTAATCGAAACTGCAAAAACAAACTTTCTAAGCCCACGTATATTTTAAAAAATTTGTACAACCCATAATACCAAAAAACCATGAAATTAAATTGGGGAACAAGCATAGTTATAGCCTTTGGCTTATTCATGATCTTTATTTTACAGTTTGTATTTAAAGTACAATCTAGTAACCAATACGATCACGAAATGGTAACCGAGGATTACTACAAAAAAGAAAAAAACATAAACGGAGAATACGAACGCAAAAGCAATTCATATGCTTTAAAAAATCCCGTTCAAATTTTTGACACAAAACAAGGTATTATCATCGCCTTTCCAAGCGATTTTAATCACCAAGAAATCAACGGAACTATTTCCCTATACAGACCGTCTAATCAGAAGTTAGATTTTTCACATCCAATAAAACTAACTTCTAATAATTTGCTCATACCTAAAGATAAATTTGTAGGCGGTCTATGGGAAATAACTATCGATTGGGAATATCAAAACATAAAATACCTAAATCAAAGCACAATAAATGTAGAGTAATATGATACTAGGAGCACTAATGTTAGGCCTAATAAGCAGCCTACATTGCATAGGAATGTGCGGCCCTATTGCCTTAATGTTACCCATAGACCGAAGCTCAAATACAAAAAAATACCAACAACTTTTTTTGTATCAATTCGGTCGCATTTTAGCCTATTGCAGTTTAGGATTCGTATTTGGTATCTTTGGGAAATCCCTATTTTTGGCCGGAGCACAACAAAACCTATCAATTATTTTAGGAATCCTAATGATTGTATTTGCACTAGTTTCCGAAAAAAAATTAGCCCGTATTAATTTCTCAAAACCCATTCAAAAAAGCATACAAAAATTAAAAACAGCCTTAGGTAAACAATTCCATAAAAAAAGTAACACCTCAATATTTACCATTGGTTTACTCAACGGATTTTTACCTTGTGCCTTAGTTTACGTGGCTTTATTTGGTGCTATATCGGCGCAAGATATACAAGGAAGCGTACTCTATATGTTTAGTTATGGTGTAGGAACCCTACCGCTAATGAGCCTAGTTGTTCTATTTTCGAACAAAATAAACCAACTAACACGCGGACGATTACAAAAAATAATACCTATTTTCATCGTCCTACTTGGCACCCTATTTATCATTCGCGGCCTTGGGCTATCCATTCCATTTCTCTCACCAAGTATCATGAATTTAATAATAGGAGCAAACGTACACTGTTACTAAAAATAGCCTTTAAGAGTTTAACTTTTAAAGGCTATTTGATTTTTACTATCATGGCGTTCGCCCACAAAAACTCCTAAAGTCGTTTTTTAGGCGGCGCGCTTTCGGCAGTCGCTATTCACTTCATTGCATTACGTTAATGAGCTCCAACAAAGCCTCTATCGCTAACGCATTGTTTGTTTCAAGCCAAATAAAATAGTAATGGCACAAACAAACGCATTAGGGATAGCAGCGGTATCCTTTTATTTCGCAGGCGCAGCCAAGCAATAAAAGATATAGCGCATAGCCCGACGCGCCCACGAAAAGGCGCGTAATGCCCAAAATTAAATACAAAACAAAAAAAAGTTCCAACTATTTTGTAGTTGGAACTTGATATATAAGTAAGATAGATTGTTAAACGATTGTTATTTTACTTTATTTACAATAGCAGCGAAAGCCTCTGGGTGGTTCATTGCTAAATCAGCTAAAACCTTACGGTTTAATTCGATGTTGTTAGCTTTAACTTTCCCAATGAATTGAGAATAAGACATTCCATGTAAACGAGCACCAGCGTTGATACGCATGATCCATAAAGCACGGAAATTTCTTTTCTTTTGTTTTCTATCGCGGTATGCGTATTGTAACGCTTTTTCAACAGCGTTTTTAGCAACTGTCCAAACGTTTTTACGTCTTCCAAAGTAACCTTTGGCAAGTTTTAATACTTTTTTTCTTCTTGCTCTTGAAGCAACTGCATTTACTGATCTTGGCATAATTTTAATGTTTTTGTAGTAAGGCGCTGTAAAACAGACTTATATTCTGTTAAGAATGCCCACTCCAGGGTTATTGAATTTAGTTAACCGTCAACAAAAGTTTAATTAGATTAAACGTAATTGTTGTTTAACGCTTTTCTCATCTGCTTTATGAACTAAAGTTGAGTGAGTTAAAGCTAATTTACGTTTCTTAGTCTTTTTAGTTAAAATGTGACTTTTGAAAGCGTGTTTTCTTTTGATTTTTCCAGAGCCAGTAACTTGAAAGCGTTTCTTAGCACTAGATTTAGTTTTCATTTTAGGCATCTTGTTCCTAGGTATTAGATTATCTTACTTATCTATATTTTTATACACTTTGGTGTATTATTTTTTCTTTTTAGGAGCAATGTACATAATCATACGTTTTCCTTCTAAAACAGGCATTGCTTCAACTTTTCCGAACTCTTCTAAGTCTTGAGCTAATCTTAAAAGTAAAATCTGACCTTGCTCTTTATAAATAATAGAACGTCCTTTAAAGAATACAAAAGCTTTTAATTTTGAACCTTCTTTTAAGAATTTCTCAGCGTTTTTCTTTTTAAATTCATAGTCATGCTCATCAGTTTGAGGTCCGAAACGAACCTCTTTTACAACAATTTGAGTCGATTTTGCTTTAAGCATTTTATCTCTCTTCTTTTGTTCGTAAAGATATTTTCCATAGTCTGTGATTTTACATACAGGAGGAACTGCATTTGGAGAAATTTCAACCAAATCCAAACCAGCCTCTTCAGCCATTTGTAAGGCTTGAGACGTTTTATAAACTCCTGGTTCAATGTTTTCACCAACTAATCTAACTTCAGGAACACGAATCGCTTGATTCGTTTTGTGTAATTCCTTTTTTTCTTCGCGAGGTTTCATACCTCTTGGATTTCTAATTGCTATGGCTCTAAAAATTTAAATTATACTTAATTAAAACTGTTTCAAAGATTTATTAACCTCTTCTTGTACTAATGCAACAAATTGTTCTATTGTCATGCTTTCATTAGACTTACCAGCGTTTCCGTGTTTACGAACAGATATGGTACCGTTTTTCTCTTCTTCTTCACCTAAAATAAGCATGTATGGTACTTTGCTTACTTCGGCTTCGCGAATTTTTTTACCGATAGTTTCATTTCTGTTATCAACCACGGCGCGAATTTCGTGATTTTCTAGCAAATCTAAAACTTTTTTTGCATATTTTTCGTATTTCTCACTTAATGATAAGATAGAAACTTGTTCTGGCATTAACCAAAGTGGGAAATTTCCTGCAGTATTCTCTAATAAGATGGCAATAAAACGTTCCATAGATCCAAATGGAGCACGGTGAATCATTACTGGTCTATGTAATTGGTTGTCTGATCCTTTGTATGAAAGTTCAAAACGTTCTGGTAAATTGTAATCTACCTGAATTGTTCCTAATTGCCAGCTACGTCCTAATGCATCTTTAACCATAAAGTCTAATTTTGGACCGTAGAAAGCGGCTTCGCCAGATTCTACAACATAATTAAGTCCTTTATCTTTTGCGGCATTAATAATTGCTTGCTCTGCTTTTTCCCAGTTTTCAACAGATCCAATGTATTTGTCAGGATTTGACAAATCACGTACCGAAACTTGCGCTGTAAAGTTATCAAAACCTAATGAACCAAATACATAAAGTACTAAATCGATAACGTTTTTAAACTCGGCATCTAATTGATCTGGTGTACAGAAAATGTGAGCGTCATCTTGAGTAAACCCGCGAACACGAGTTAATCCGTGTAACTCACCTGATTGTTCGTAACGATATACTGTACCAAATTCTGCGTAGCGTTTTGGTAAATCTTTGTACGACCAAGGTTTTGCATTATATATTTCGCAGTGGTGTGGGCAGTTCATTGGTTTTAATAAAAACTCCTCGCCTTCTGCTGGTGTTGTAATTGGTTGAAAAGAATCAGCACCGTATTTTGCGTAGTGTCCCGATGTTACGTATAAGTCTTTGCTACCAATATGTGGTGTTACAACTTGTTGGTATCCTGCTTTTTTCTGCGCTTTACGTAAAAACTGTTCTAATCTGTCGCGTAACGCTGCTCCTTTTGGTAACCATAAAGGTAAACCTTGTCCTACTTTTTGAGAAAAGTGGAAAAGCTCTAACTCTTTACCTAATTTACGGTGGTCACGACGTTTTGCTTCTTCTAATAATTCTAAATATTCTGTAAGATCTTTTTGTTTTGGAAACGAAATACCATAAACACGTGTTAATTGTTTATTTTTTTCGTCACCTCTCCAATATGCACCTGCAATATTTAAAATTTTAAATGCTTTAATGATACTTGTATTAGGAATATGACCTCCACGACATAAGTCTGTAAAAGTTGCGTGATCACAAAATGTGATTGTTCCATCTTCTAGGTTCTGGATTAATTCCGTTTTATACGGATTATCTTTATATAACTCTAAAGCTTCAGCTTTTGTTGCAGAACGCATAACAAAATCATGTTTTTCTTTAGAAATAGCTAATACTCTGTCTTCAATCTTTTTAAAATCAGCATCAGTAACTTTGTCCTCTCCAAAATCTACGTCATAGTAAAAACCATTTTCGATAGCAGGTCCGATAGTTAATTTTGCATTAGGATAAAACTCTTGAATAGCTTGCGCCATTACGTGAGAAGTTGAATGCCAAAACGCTTTTTTACCGTCTTTGTCATTCCAAGTATATAAAATAAGAGAACCATCCGTGGTTAATTCGGTCGTTGTTTCCACAGTTGTACCATTAAAAGATGCAGAAATAACGTTTCTTGCTAATCCCTCACTGATGCTTTTGGCAACATCCATAGGAGTTACACCTGGTGCAAAGTCCTTAACCGATCCATCCGGTAATGTAATCTTGATCATAATTTTTAAATAGTAAAGTGCAAATATAGCTTATTAGTAAAAATAATGCTACAATTAATGATTTAAAGTTTATACGATTTTTAAAAAAAATGTAAAATAGACCATAAAATAGAATAATAACGTAACTTTGCAAAAAAAATAAACATTTATGGACAAAATGTCTAAACCAGCCCCAATAAAAAAAACATTACATCCCAGAAACATACACAATCAAGGATACGATTTAGATAATTTATCAAAAGTTTTACATGAGTTAAACGAATATATCATTCCTAGTAAAACCGGAGAAAAGACAATAACATTTGCTAATCCGGATGCGGTGAGAGCTTTAAATAAAGCTTTGTTAATTGCTGATTATAAGTTAGAGTTTTGGACGATTGCTAAAACAAATTTATGTCCACCTATACCAGGTCGTGCTGATTACATTCATACCATTGCAGATATTTTAGCTGAAAAACTAGAAGAAATACCAACGGGTAAAAAGGTAAAAGTTTTAGATATTGGAACTGGCGCTAGTTTAATTTATCCTATTATTGGAGTTAGTACTTACAATTGGGAATTTGTTTGTAGCGAGGTTGATAAAGCATCCGTAAATAATGCTAAATTGATTATTGAGCGTAACAAAAAATTAAGAAACAATGTTACTATTAGATTACAAGAAAACAAACGTAATATTTTAAAAGGAATTATTTTACCTGGTGAATATTATGATTTTGTGATGTGTAATCCTCCTTTCTTTAAAAGTAAACAAGAAGCTGAGCTTCAAAATCAAAAGAAAAACAGAAACTTAGGAATTAAGTCTGAAGGAAAGGTTACTCCTAATTTCTCAGGACAAAACAATGAATTATGGTGTGATGGTGGAGAAAGAGCTTTTATCACAAATATGATATACGAAAGTAAACACTTTAAAAATCAATCGCTATGGTTCTCATCATTAGTATCAGATAAAAATAATTTGAAAACTTTTGAAATGCACTTAAAAAAGGTTGGCGCACAAGAAACAAGAATAGTGGAAATGCAACAAGGAAATAAAATTTCTAGACTTTTAATCTGGAAATACTAAAATAAAAAAATCCAAAAGCCTTCGCTTTTGGATTTTTTATTTGATTGAATACAACTAATCAATATATCTTTTACATAAAAAAGGTCTTAAAAGAAATACTTTTTAAGACCTTTTTATTATCTATTTTAACAAATTAAGCTTCTGGCTGAGCTTGCTCAGTTGCTTCTTGCTCTCTTTGTTTTTGAAGTTCAGCTAAACGTTTTGATTCTGTTTTTTCAACTGTATCTGCTAAAATTGGTGTTGCGATAAATAAAGATGAATACGTACCTACTCCAATACCTAAAAGCATTGCGAATACAAATCCACGTAATGAATCTCCACCAAAAATTAACATAATTAATAAAACAACTAAAACTGTAGCCGATGTATTGAATGTACGAGATAACGTTGTGTTAATCGAATCGTTAACTACATCTTTAAATGAACCTTTTACATCACCTTTTAAGTATTCACGAACACGGTCAAATACAATTACAGTATCATTTAACGAGTAACCAATTACAGTTAAAATCGCCGCAACAAATGATTGATCTAACTCCATGTTAAAAGGTGCAAATTTATAACATAATGAATAAACACCTAATACAAAAATCACGTCGTGCGCAACTGCAGCTACAGCTCCTAACGAATATTGCCATTTACGGAATGATAAAGCCAAGTAAACAAAAACTACTACTAATGAACCTATAACCGACCAAATTGCATTTTGTTTAACGTCTTTAGCTACCGATGGACCAACTTTTGATGCTTGAACAATACCTAACAATTTATCATCTGATGATTGTGTAAATTGTTCGTAAGTAATTGGAGTTGTGTAGTAATCTTTTAAGTTATCATACATTAATTGATTTACTTCTTGATCTGCTTCGTGCGTGTCAACATCAACTTTATATTTAGTTGTAATTTTTAATTGATCTTTATCACCAAAAACCTTAGCCTCAACATTACTATCAAACACATCAGATAATTTAGCCGAAATGTCTGATGCATTTACGTGTTGATCAAATTTAACTTGGAAAGTACGACCTCCAGCAAAATCAACTCCTTCATTCATTCCGTTTACAAATAATGATCCAATACAGATAATCATTGTAATAGATGAGAAAATGTAAGCTATTTTCTTTTTACCTAAGAAATCAAAACTAAAGTTAGTAAATAAATTTTGTGTAAGATTCGTACAGAAACGTAAGTTTTTATTGTTAGTTACATCGCGATCTAGTAACATACGAGTAATAAAAATCGATGTAAATAAAGATGTTGCGATACCAATTAATAAAGTAACAGCAAAACCTTTAATAGGACCTGTACCAAATACTAATAAAATAATACCTGTTAATGCCGTTGTAACGTTTGCATCAATAATTGCAGAAAGAGCACCATCCCACGAGAAAGCATGTTTCACAGATTCTGCTAACGATTTTCCTTCGCGTAATTCTTCTTTTGCTCTTTCATAAATAATGATATTCGAGTCAATCGCAGTACCAATAGTTAAAATAATACCAGCAATACCAGGTAAAGTTAATACAGAACCTAATGAAGCTAAAATACCAAATAACATTAAAATATTAACTAATAAAGCAATATTTGCATGAATACCAGCTCTACCGTAGTAAACTAACATCCAAATAAAAATCACAGCAGCACCTGCTAATGAAGACCAAACACCATAATCAATAGCTTGTTGTCCTAATGATGGACCTACAATTTCTGACTGAACAATATCTGCAGAAGCTGGCATTTTACCAGATTTTAAGATATTAGCCATGATTTTAGTTTCTTGAATTGTAAAATCACCAGTGATTTCTGAACGACCACCAGCAATTGGTCCTGTAGACACACCTGGTGCAGAATATACAGTATTATCTAATACAATTGCGATCGAATTTCTTTGCGTATAGGCTTTCCCTGTTAACTCTTCCCAAGCACGTGCTCCTTCCGCATTCATTTGCATAGAAACAGCTGGGCGAGATTGTTGGTCAAAAGTATCCATCGCTTCAACAACTGTGTTTCCAGATAATGGAGCTTTGTTTTCACGATTTCCTTTTAAAGCATAAAGTTGTACAGTTAAAGGATCTTTTTCAGAAATTTTACCCCATACAAATTTAGTATAACGTTGTTCACCCGATAAAAGGCTACGGATATCTTTACGTTTTAATATTGTGTTTACTTTAGCTGTATCTTTTGTTGCTGCAATACCAACAATTGTAGATCCTTCGTAAGCTAAAGGTTGTAATAATTTAAATAAAGGTTGCTCTTCACTCGCTTTATTTTCGTTTGCAACAGAATCCGTAGATTTAGATGCTGCACTTAAAAGCTCATCAACTTTTGATACTTCTGCAACAGCAGTTGTATCAACAATTTCTTCTTTTACTGGTTGTGCAGTAGTTTTTAATTGCTCGTTTGCTGCAAGTAAAAAGTTAGAAATCTCCTCAAACTTATACGTTTCCCAAAACTCTAACTGAGCCGTAGATTGTAAAAGTTGTTTAATTTCATCAATATTTTTAGCACCTGGTAATTCAACTAAAATACGCCCAGAAGTACCAATCATTTGAATATTTGGAGAAGTTACTCCAAATTTATCGATACGTTCACGTATTACACGAAATGAACTTTCAACTGCTTCTTCAACTTTTTTATTGATAATTGATTTTACCTGAGCGTCTGTCATATCTAAAGATATTTCAGGTAAAGAACGGTTTGCAAAAATTTCAGGAGAAGATAATTTTACAGCTCCATTAGAGTTTTTATCAAACGCATCATAAAAAGCATCTAAGTACGATTGGTTTCCTTGACGATTTGCCTGTGCATCTGCTAACGATTTGTTAAAAGTAGCATTAGTAGAATTGTTTGATAAATTTTTTAAAATATCTTTTTGGTTGATTTGTAAGATAACATTGATACCACCTTCTAAATCTAATCCCTTTTTAACTTTCTTACCTTTAACTTGGTTGTAGGTATGTCCTAAAAAAACACTTTGATTACCGATAGAGTCTAAATACTGAAACTCTTTAACCGAGTCTCCGTTAGCAAACTTTTTTGCGTCTGCCTCAACTTTATCTGCAATAAAGGTAAAAGAAAGCTGGTAAATACTTACCAATGCAATTACAATTGCAATTAATTTAATGAATCCTTTATTCTGCATTATTGTTAAAAATTAATTAAAGTTCAATTTTAGCCCTTCTATGTAAAATAGAAATTTTGGCACTAAAAACGGACAAATATATAACTTCACAAAGGATTAACCAATATTTTTATTTAGATAATAAAATGATTTTTTAGTTTTTTTATAGTATAAAATTCTTATAAAGTAAAAAAGTCAATAATTAAAAAAATTATTGACTTTTTGTATTAATATATTCCGATGTATGTTCCTCCAGAAACGGCTTCTAAATTTGCACCTGCGATAAAACCAACAGGCGATGGATTTGTTGCATCAAACACATAAATGTTTCCTGGTTGTCCTGGTAATGCAATTGGCAAGTAAAGTTTACCATCTTTGGCAACTGCTTGTCTGCAATTATTAAAATTTAAATTACCAGGAAGGTTTAACTGTAAAGCTGTATGGTTATACAAATCAACGCGAGCTAAAGCCCAGTTGTTAGAATCGGCTGTTCCCAGATTTTTACGTAAGTAAGGAACATATCCTACACCATTTCCTACATAAAACCATCCTTTTGCATAAGTAGGTTCACCCAATAACAAATCTAAATTAAAGTTGAATGATGGGTTGTAAATATCTTCATTTATTTTAACGATGTGTGTTTCGCCTTGATTTTCTTCTACATTTACAATCTGAAAAATAGAATACATTTCATCAATGTGCATTGTTGGAATATATTCTCCTGATGTAAAACCTACAATTGGTTGTGTGTAATTTGATGTAATGTATCTAGGATTTGTTAACGTTGGATAATCAACCACTAAAGTTTCGATTGGGCTGTATGTTCCTCCGTTTGTTTTTTTAACTCCTAAATAAACCTTAGAGTTTAATACAATTGCCGAGTTAACCTCAGTTAAAGTTGCACCACTTGCATCAGCAGGAAGTTCTAACTCTTCATTATAAAATAAAGAAAGATTCTCTAAATCAACCAAAGCGAGACGTAACTTGTTTTGTCCAGCATCATTTAATAAATGTGTTAGTAAAACGTATTCGTCATCAATTCGAATTACATTTGGATGCGCTGTACCCAAAGCATAAGTAATATTTAAATTCCTTTCGAACATATAATTCTGTCCACCTAAAGCATTGTATTTAAACAGATTTCCGTTTGTTCCATTTAAAACATAAACTTTTAATCCATCAGCAGAAGTAACTATTTCTGTATGTGTCATATCTCCCGAAGGAAGACTGAAAGGATTGGTGTTGAATGGTAATGTATTATTGATATCCGAAATATCAACTTGATCGTAGCCTAAGGTTAAAGCTCCCGAGTTGGTTGCAGCAACAGTATGAAAAAGTTTTCCATTAAATTGAATTGCTGTATCAACATATTCATCATCTGTACAAGATTGCATAGCTAATACACTACCTCCTATTAATGTGTAGGTTAGAAATTTAAATAATTTTCTTTTCATCTTTGTGAAATATTTTGGGCGTTTTTATTTTAAACAGAAGCCTTAATCGCATCTGTTTTATAGAAAACAAATATAAAATAATTAATGAAAATTTTTACTATAAATTATGGATCATAAATATTACTGCGCTTTTAAAGCTTGAAGCGCAAAAGTACCTAACCAATGACTTCCCATATAATCATCATTAGAGATATTAGGGAAAGCGGTATTAAAATGCTGTTTTGCTATTGCTTTTAAATGATTTAATTCTGGATTGTTTTTAGCGATTTGAAATAAACATGTTGCTCTACTAAAGTTTAATCCGTCTAAGTGTACCAAATGTCCATCTGTTCTATCTGATACTTTAGCAACTTCTAGTTTATAATTTTGTGAGAATATTTGTGGCATAAATTTATGCAACCAAGCATTAAAAGTTGGTTGGGGTAATACTTTACTCATTAACCAGGCTTGTTGTAAACAAGGTGATAAAAAATCGTGACCGCTAGGTTCATAAGCTATTGGACAATTTTCGTCTGATACATAATGATTTTTGGCAAAATTTTCGATCGCATTTTTAAGCTCTTCTTTGTTTAGCGTAGTTGCATATTCGTGTGCTAAAGCCAAGCTAAATGCAGAATTATCGTGGGTTCCGGTACGAATCGGATATTGCAATTTTTCTAAATATTGTATGTATCTAGCTACAAAAATCTCTTCTAATGGTTTAAAAGTTTGATACCACATTTGTGCTTGCGGCTCTTGCCAGGTGTATAACTCTTCTTGTAGTTTTAAAAACCAAGCCCAACCGTAAGTTCTTTCAAAATTTTTATTGGCAGGCTCTTCAAAAAAAGCCAATTCGGTAGTTACTTTATCAACTGTAATTAATTCGTTTAGTTTTGCTTTAATATTTCCGTCAGAATCAATTTCTGGAAATTGTTTTAATAAAGAAATAATACTCCAATAACCATGAGCAGAAGAATGCCAATCAAAACAGCCATAAAATATAGGACGTAATTTTTTGGGTGATTTTAAATCGGCTTCGCTAGCTAAAACTTGTCCTAATTTATTGGGATATTCAATCTCTAAACAATGTAAAGGTAAATCGATTATTTTTTTTGCCTGAGATAATTCTAAAGTTAGTGGAGCAATCGTATCGTTTTTAGTATCTATAGAAAGATCTTTTTTAGGATCAGAATTACAACTGAAAAGTATGCATAATAAACTGAATAATATTAAAGTACGAATCATAACAAATATTTTGATTGAAGATTAAATATACTTGATTTATTTGATGTTATTCTTGATTTTCAAAATAGTTTTGTAAGATTTCGAATAAATCATTTTCAAATTTCACCCCGTAATGTTTCCAAAGCAATTTATCTTTATGAAATAAAAATAACGTAGGAATTCCTTTTACTTGATACATTACATTAAATTGCATTGTTACAGCCTTCTCTTGATCAACATCAATTCGTATAACTTCAAAATTATCAGGTAATTTAGATTCGATTGCATCTAAAATTTGAGTTTGAATTTTACAAGGTCCACACCATGAGGCATAAAAATCGATCAAATAGTAGTTTTCTCCTTTTATATGTTCTAAAATATCCATGTTTAATTTTTTTAAGACAAAAGTACTACTTCCAACAAAACAATAAAAGTTTGCTATTACATAAAAAAAGGTAATTTTGCGCACAAATATCATTATTTATATGCAAACAATACAAACATTAATTGTTATCCTATCAGCTATAACATTATTTATATACGGTTTACAACATTTTAGTAAAGAAATTGAAAATTTTGGAATCGAAAATCTACAAAAATGGATTAGCAAAATGACCAAAATACCACTAGGTGGTTTTATTTTAGGAGGTGTTGTTACAGCAATTATACAATCCAGTACAATGGTTTCGTCTTTAACAGTATCTTTAGTTAATTCAGGAATTATAACATTGCGAGATAGTTTATTAATTTTATTAGGAACTAATATTGGGACAACGTCCACAGCATGGATTGTTTCATTTCAATCTAATTTATTTGGTCCTATTTTTATAGTTTTAGGAAGTTTAATCAGTATGATTCCAACAAAAATATCGGTTGCTGGAAAATCAATTTTTTATTTTGGATTTATTTTCTTCTCATTAACCTTTATAAGTCAGGCAATGGAACCTATAAAAAACGATCCTTTGTTAGTAGAAATTATGACCAAAGCAACCAATCCTATTTTAGGTATTTTGTACGGAATCATTATTACGGTTATTATTCAGTCAAGCTCTGTTGTAGTTGGTTTAGCTATTGTGTTAATTACACAAGGTGTTATTGGCCTAGATGCTGCTATTCCTATTGTAGTTGGTGCTAATATTGGTACAACATCAACTGCTTTGATTGTAGCATTAAAATTATCTCCAATGTCAAAATTAGTAGCAATGTCCGCCTCTACATTTAACTTAGTTGGAGTTTTAATTATGTTACCATTTTTTCATCTACTACAACAATTAGCTGTTTCTGTAACAGATAATCCTGCTTTGCAGGTAGCGGTAGCATACACAACGTCAAATACTTTTACATCAGTATTCTTTTTATTATTTTTTAATCCTACACTACGTATTTTACAAAAACATAAATGGTATAAACAAGCTATATCAGAGCAACATAGTTTAGGATAAATCTCGTTAAAATTATATTTCAGGTATTTTTACCTAGTGATAAAAAACAGGTATTTTTACGCATAAATAAATTCAATAAATGTCTCAACTTTGTCATGAAGAGTAATTTTAGAGTGATTTTTTTTTGAGTTAATTTACGGTGCTGTATCAACACAGCAATTTAAATGGGTATCTCTGACCTAAAAAACGGTTTGCCAAATTAGCAAACCGTTTTTTCATATCTCTAGTTTAAAGATTTGTAAAAAGTTTTCATTAGAATTAGAATTATTTACATAAGCATTAAAGTAAACAATAGGTTTATACAAATCAAAATGAGGAATACCGGATAATTGCAATTTTTTTTCATTTTTAAACACTACTTCCATCTCATTATTTAACAAATTAAATATCACAATTTTATTATCAACAAAATAAACAATTGCTGTATCAGTTTGATTGATATTAATAGGTGAATGAATCGAACTACTGTGAAAACTTAGTTGTGTAACTTTTTTAGACTGAATCTCTACACAATGTAACTGTGTTATGTTGTTTTTATCTTCGCATAAAAAATACACCATTGTACCTTTTTTATTACTACGTAACCAATGTCTAAAACTAGATATTCCTTTAGTTGTATTCGTTATTCGGTATTGATTTACACCATTAGGCACGGCACAACGCGATGTTAAAGTTCCTTGCAATAGGTTTGTACTTTGAGTTAAATCTTGAGGCAAATCAACAATAAAAATTTCAGTTTTTGTTGCTCCTGTTTCTGATTTTACATTTCCCTGAAAAGCAATAGATCGCTTCTCTCCTAGCCAACATTCGTCAAAAGCCTTATCAATTTCATCAGAACCAAAAATTGGATTATTAGTTACTTTGGCTACAATAACCGCAAACATTTCACCCGAATTATTTTCTTGCTCTTCATCCATTGGAACCATAACGGCTTGAGGAAACATTACACCCACTGTTCGTAAATCTATATCTGATTGAGGCGCTGCATTGGTTTCTAAAACAAAATCATTATAAGTAAAGGAGATTAGATCTAAGCTTGAGTGCCAACAATGCGAATGTGTTCCGCCACGTAAGGCACCCAAAGTAAATGGCGGATAAATATTACGAGCATCCATATAAATTGGTTTTTCGGGAAAAGATAAATCAACAGCTACACCAGTTCTACGTGTCATTGAATATGGTTTATTTTCCGAAGCATTTTTAGTTCCATGAATAAATAAGACTCGATTTTCTTTTGGAGAAAATGTTGCCGCACCAACACCAGGTCCAAATTCATTTGCTTCTGTACAAGTGTACAGATTCTCAGAAACTAAAGTATTTAAATTTAAAACATTTATTTTATCAGTCTGTGCGATTTTTGTATCGTCATTTCTGGTATCATACACTAAAAACCCTCCGCATTTGGACTGAATTTGTGTATGATGCAAAGTGTGCCCAAAAGGGGCTTTAGTGAGTTGATGTAGACTATTATCTAATTCCATTTGCGGATTTTATTTTAAAACTATGATTTGCTATTTTTTTTATTATTAATATTTTGTTAACGAATAATTAATTCAATACTTTTGCCTCATAAAAATTAACATTAAAATGACCTTTCAGAAACATCCGATATATTCATTTATTAAAAAAATTTTTGTTGTTTTTATTATATATCAAATAACAAGATTATTGTTTTACTTTTTTAATTGGAATTTATTAGAAAAAGTAACTTTAAACGAAATTATTGGTGGCATCCGATTTGATTTAGCTACAATAGGATATATTAATATTCTTTTTGCTTTATTATATCTATTTCCCTCAAAAAAAATCAAAAATAAAAATTATTTAAAAACGGTAAATTTTTGTTTTTACCTAGTAAATTTAATATTTGTAGCTACTAATTTTATAGATTTTGAATATTATAAATTTACAAATAGACGAAGTACATATAGCTTAATTTCGGCAACAGGGATGGAGAACGAAATATTTGGACTATTAACCTCATTTGTTATTGATTATTGGTATGTACCACTAAGTTTTGTAACTATTGCCATTTTATTTTGGTTTGCTTTACCAAAAACAAAGAACATAGAACTTTACAAATCTAGCTATGCAAATTTAACAGTTATGTTGTTAGCTTTGTTAACCTTGTTTTTGATGGGACGCGGCTTAGATAAAAAACCATTACGTATTGTAGATGCCAATTTATATTCAAAAACAAACAATACAGCTTTGGTTTTAAATACTCCCTTTTCAATTTTAAAAACATTAAGTAATAAAGAAAAATTAGAAAACTACGCTTTTTATCCTGAAGTAAATTTAAATCAAATATTTAATCCTGTACAAACTTTTACTAGTACAAAAACAAACAAAAAAAATGTTGTTATTTTAATTTTAGAAAGCTTTGGAGATGAAAACTTGAATATAGGCCAAACACCATTTTTAGATTCATTAGCGACAGAATCTTTGCGTTTTAAAAATGCATTTGCCAACGGGCGTGTCTCAATAGATGCGGTTCCTTCAATCATTTCAAGCATACCAAGTTTAATGAATAATAGCTTAATAGCCTCGAGCTTCTCTGTCAACAAAATTAAAGCTTTACCTGAGGTTTTAAAAGAAAACGGATATTCAACTTCCTTTTTTCATGGTGCTTTTAATGGGAGTCAAAACTTTGATCAATATTGTAAAATAGCTGGTTTTGAAAAATATTATGGTAAAAATGAATATGTTGGACCAGAATCATTTGATGGAAAATGGGGTGTTTTTGACGAGGACTTTTTACAATTTTTTGCAAACGAAATAGCAACCTTTGGACTGCACCCAAAAGTTTGGACAGATTAAAAATTAATAATTATAAAAATGAGTTCGATATTCTATCGGACTCA